>JABWCD010000007.1 GCA_013359265.1 Candidatus Hydrogenedentota bacterium | reverse complement strand
CCGTCTGCTGGGTCACCAAAACCTCCGTCCCTCGACTGAATCCAAGCATTATGTTTATCGGCAGTTTCCATAAATGCTTCACTCGGCTAAAGAATTACTTTGCTTCTATCTTGAACTCAATAGCCAAGACCAAACCATCAATCAGGACAATTGAATCGACACGATGCCCCATACGCGGTATTATGAATTCAAAGTAAACCTTTCCAGTATACCCAGCCAAAGCGCGCCGCAGTATTTCTATCTGTTGAAGCCACGCATCCGTCTGCGACTGGAGGATGGAAAAGGGACTGTTGCGGGCGAGTTCACCGACAATGTGTTCGGTCGGCTGGCGAAGGAATACGTCAATGGTTTCACCGTACCACGCACGTCTGATATAAGGGGTGCTGTGATTGAGCATGAATTAGAATCAAGGTTCCATTTTTCAAGAGAGGCTAACAGAAAACTGTTGGTGAGGCGAACCTTTCTTTCTTGACCTCCCAATTCCTACATCACAAGGGGTCCTGTTGCCCTCGCGGATTGGCTTCAAGGGACTTGGCGCAGCGTCGTTGGCGGTATCTGTGCAGTCCCGCCGTCGCGCAGTGCCGTACCAGAGGATGTACTCGATCTGCCCGTTGCCGCCGAATTCGAACTCGTTACTAAGCTCTGCTTGGTAACGCGTTCTTGAAAAGCTCCGCTTTGTTCCGCTCCCTCGCACTTCGCGCATTGACCCGCACCCCCGAATGGCGTGGCCCGTGTCATCCGTCTCTCCGCGGTGAATCCAAAATGCTCCCGAAATGCAATGCCACGGGCAAAGTAGTAGGAGCGTGGTCGTAAACGGCGACCTCGAGGGCTGGCCATGACCAAAGCGCAGCACCCCTTCTGCGCCCTCCGGAGCGGCAGGGTTGCGGCGGATGAGTGCAGGCGTGCGTTACCAGGCAGAGCACGACAACGAGGAGAAAGCGCTCAACACGAAAAACTGATCATAAGAATACAATCTCGCTCACGGCTGCGGGATATGCGGGCGAAGCGCTACTCCGGTTCTACGCCAGGCTTCGTACACCCCCCCTTGAACCGTCAAAACAAAAAAGGTAGGGGGGTGCAGACCCCCGGTTGTCAACAGTGTTACCCTCGTCCCCCAATCCCGTGTTCACGGTTCCCTGCGATCTCGGTGCTCTCCGCGTCTACGTGGTGAACGACCGGCGAAGGCGAACCCCTGCGTGACCTCGTGCAACGCTACGGAAGAACTTGTCACCCGTAGCCTCGTGTACGGAATCTGCAAGGACTTGTCCCCCGCAGCATTGTGTACGGTATCTGCAAGGACTTGTCCTTCGTAGCCTTGCGCGAAGTACTGGAAGGACTTGTCCCCCGTAGCCTTGCGCGAAGTGCTGGAAGGACTTGTCCTCCGAAGCCTTGCGCGAAGGAGGATGCAACACGATGGGCGAAGAAGTAGGAGGTCACCCGAGCGCTACATCGAGCGTCATCATGACCGCAAACCCTGCCATGACGCCAATGGTGGGTAGGTCGGTGTCGCCCCGGCGCTGCGACTCGGGAATGAGTTCCTCGGCGACGACGAAGATCATCGCGCCGGCGGCAAACGAAAGCGCGTACGGCAGCATGGGCTGCATCGCGAGTACCGCGGCCGCGCCGAGCGTCCCCGCGATGGGCTCGACTGCGCCGGACATCTGGCCGTACATGAAACTGCCCGCGCGCGACATGCCCTCGCGCCGCAGCGGCAGCGCCACGGCTGTGCCTTCGGGGAAGTTTTGAATTCCGATGCCGATGGCCAGCGCCAGCGCGCCGCCGAGAGTCGCGCCGGGCAAATCCATCGCGGCCGCGCCGAACGCTACGCCCACGGCGAGCCCTTCCGGCACGTTGTGGAGCGTGATGGCGAGGACGAGCAAGGTGCTGCGCCGCCAAGAGGTGTGAATGCCCTCTGCTTCGCTCATGGCAAAACCGGGATGCAAGTGGGGAAGGACCTTGTCCGCTGCCCAAAGAAAACCGCCACCGCACAGAAACCCAACGAGCGGCGGGCCCCACGGGGACGCGCCGTTTCCCGCGCTCAACTCGATCGCGGGCGCGAGCAACGACCAGAAGCTCGCGGCGATCATCACGCCGGCCGCCATGCCCAGCATCCCGTCGAGCACTTTTTGGTTGAATGCGCGAAACGCGAAGACCACCGAAGCGCCCAGCGCGGTGACGCCCCAAGTGAACAGTGTGGCAAGCCCCGCCTGCGCCACAGGATGCAACTGCGCGAGTGCGTCCATGCATTTGTCCCCCACGTTCATTATACCGGCTTGTCGGTATGGGCGGTCACCCGTTACGATCCCCGGTTTGGCGCGTTTGCGCGCAGGTGTGCAACGTGTAGTATCTGAACGATGGGCAACTAACGAGAAATGCCGGTGGCATTTTGGGTAGACGCCATGAAAAGGAGCGTGTCATATGCGGCCGATTAGGATGTTGGGTCTTTTGGCCTTGTGCATCAGCGTCGCGGTTGGGAGTGTGAATGCCGCGGAGGGAAAAGAGAAAAAGGAAAAGAGGGGCGCGGCATCCGCAGGGAGTGCCGCGGAAGGCGCATCGCCCGTAACCGAGGCAGACACCAAGGACACGAAGGGAAAGAAGAAAAACAAGGACGAATCCGATGCTGCGGACAGCGGCGAGTCCAAAACCAAGAGCGAGTCCGCCGAAGCGAAGGCGCGCCGCGAACTCCTCGAGGCGAAGGAGTCCGGCGGCGACGAATCGGAGTTGAACTCGCTGGTGCAGGTACTTGGCCTGAGCGACACCCAAAAGAACGAAATCGAGAAGGAATTCGAGCGGTACCGCGCGCGCCTGGCGGAAATCAAGGCGCTGCCCGACAAGTCGCCGAACGAGAAGCTGCTCCGGGGCCCGCAACGCCGCGCGCTGCGTGAAGACCTCGCGAAGTGGATTACCGCCCATGTGTCGCCGGGGCAAGCGCAGAAATTCGAGGCGTACGAGAAAAAGCGGCGGCGCGATTTGTACGACGAGCACGTGACGAATCGCGTGACGAAACTGACCGAGGATGTTGGCCTCAACACGGCCCAGCAGGAAAAGGTCAGGACGATCTACAATGTGCAGCTTGGCGGGATTCAGAACGCGGCGGACGAATTGTACGCGGCGTCGCGGAAAGCTGGCGCGTCCGCAGCCGAACTGGAAAAAGCGCTCGAAGCCAAGCGCGACGCGATGAAGAAGGCGATCGAAGGCGTGCTCAAACCGGACCAGCTCGAGAAGTATAAGAGCGTTGAAGAATAAGCTCCGCCGCGCCGCGCCGAATCGTCGCTGGCGCGCACGGAAAGTGAAAATGCCAAACTTGCGGAAAGAGGGGACGACTGCCTAATGAAGTTGCACACCGTTCGCGTGTATCCGTCGAAAGAACCGTTGCCGCGCGAGGAACAGTTGGCGTGGAAGATCGCCGCCGTCGCGAACGATCGCGCGCCGATCGATCCCGCGGCGCAGGACATGGTCGTCAATCGCATTATCGACAACGCGGCAGTGGCCTTGGCGGCAATCAACCGGCGTCCGGTGGCGAGCGCGCGCAGCCAGGCCGTGGCACACCCGCGCGCAAGCGGCGCGCAGGTGTTCGGCGTTGAAAATACGCAAGCGTTCGACGCCGAGTGGGCGGCGTGGGCGAACGGAACGGCCGTCCGCGAACTCGATATGCACGACACCTTCCTCGCCGCGGACTACTCGCATCCCGGTGACAACATCCCGCCGATTCTCGCCGTCGCCCAACAGTGCGGCGCAAAACGCGGACTGACGGGCCGCGACCTCGTGCGCGGCATTCTCACCGGCTACGAAATCCAGATCGCGCTCGTGAAAGCGATTTGCCTGCACAAGCACAAGAAGGATCACATCGCGCACCTGTGCCCCGCGCAGGCCGCGGGCATCGGCGCGTTGTTGAGTCTCGACACGGAAGCGATCTATCAGGCCGTGCAACAAGCCGTTCACGTATCGTTCACGACGCGCCAGTCGCGCAAAGGCGAAATCTCGAGTTGGAAGGCCTACGCCCCCGCGCACGCGGGCAAGCTTGCGGTAGAGGCTGTCGATCGCGCCATGCGCGGCGAGGGCAGCCCGTCGCCGGTTTACGAAGGCGAAGACAGCATCATTGCCTACATGCTCGATGGCGCAAACGCTGCGTACGAGGTGCCGTTGCCCGAGCCCGGCGAGCCCAAGCGCATGATCCTCGAGTCGTATACGAAAGAGCATTCGGCGGAGTACCAGTCGCAGGCGCTCATCGATCTCGCATTCAAGATGCGCGCGCAAATTCCCGATTTCGAGTCCATCGAGAAGATCACGATCCACACGAGCCATCACACGCACTTCGTCATCGGCACCGGCGCGAACGACCCGCAAAAGATGGACCCGAAAGCCAGCCGCGAAACGCTGGACCACAGCATCATGTACATCTTCGCGGTCGCGTTGCAGGACGGCCGCTGGCACCACGTGGACAGCTACGCGCCCGAGCGCGCCGCGCGACCGGACACCGTGCGGTTATGGCACAAGATCGAAACGCGTGAGGACGCCGAATGGACACAGCGCTACCATTCAACCGATCCGAAGGAGAAAGCCTTCGGCGGGCGAGTAGAAATTGCGTTCAAGGATGGGAAGAAGCTGGTCGATGAATTGGCGGTGGCGAACGCCCATTCGCTCGGCGCTCGGCCCTTTCAGCGCGCCGACTACATCCGCAAGTTCCATACACTCACGCAGGGCATCGTGAGCGAGAAGGAGGCGAAACGGTTTCTCGATGTTGTGCAGTCGTTGCCCGAGTTGGATGCGCGGGATTTTGGGGCGCTGAACGTGCAGGCAGACGCTTGCGAATTGACCTGCGCCGAGAGAGACGAGCGAGGGATATTTTGAGAGAAGAGGATCGATCGAATACCGAGAAGATCGATTACGATTACGAGCACGAGCACGAGCACGAAGCACGATCCTCCTTCGCCCGATCGGTTTCGGAGGACAAGTCACGAGCATGAAATCAATACGATGAAGGGGATGGGTCGTATGAAGAGAAATCAGTTGGCAGCCTGGCTTGTAGTGCCCGCTGCCGCATTCGCGTTTTCGTTTTGCGCATTCGCTGACCTCGGCCTCAAACCTCCCAAGCACGCTGGAGTATACGTTGTCGCGCACCGGGGCGCGCACGAGGGCATTCCGGAAAACTCGCTCGCGGCCTACCAGAAGGCCATCGATCTCGGCTGCGATTTCGTCGAGATCGACGTGCGCACCACCAAGGATGGCAAGTTCGTGAGTGTGCATAACAGCAGCATCGATGCATACGTTCCGGGTAAGACTGGAAAAGTAAAGGACATGACGTTGGACGAACTGCGCGCCCTCGATATTGGCGCGCGCATCGGCGACCAATGGAAAGGCACGAAGATTCCCACTTTCGAGGAAATCCTCGATCTCTGCAAAGGCAAGATCGGAATTTACCTCGATCTGAAAGACGCTCCCGTGCCCGAACTTGTGACGATTGTCAAGGCGAAGGGAATGGAGAAAGAAGTGATCTGGTACGTCGGCGGCAAGGACCTCGCCGATTTACGTTCGTCCTGCCCGGAATGCTTCGAAATGCCCGACCCCGGACCCGAGAAAAACCTGGCGAACCTGCTCGCCAACAAAAAGCCGCGCATCGTCGCGTCGGTGTGGAAGTTCTTCTCCAAGACCTTTGTCGATGCATGCCACGCCTCCGGCGCGATTGTCATCTGCGACGAAAACGGCACCGAGTGTTGGAAGGACATGCTCGCATGGGGCACGGACGGAATCCAGACCGATCACCCCGCGGACTTGATCAAATATCTCGAAGAGCACGCGAAGAAGTAAATCTCGTCATTGCGGCGATTCCTTCCGCTGGTATGTGTTATAGCAGATGCTATTTAGCAGGAGCCGTTTCCGTTGTCGCGAGTGCGGCCGACTTTTCCGGCGCTTTGCCGCGTTTCTCCATGCGGATGAACCACGACAACATCGGCGGGATGAGGAAGACGGTGACAACTGTTGAAAGTGCGATACCGCCGATGACGACGGCGCCGATGCCGCGATAAAGTTCGGAGCCCGGCCCCGGCCACAACACAAGCGGGAGCATGCCGAACACGCTTGTTGTGGCGCTCATGTAGATGGGACGCAGGCGCGTGCGTACCGAATCCTCGATCGCCGGTTCATAATCCATGCCCTCGAAACGAATGTTGTTCAGCGCCTGGTGCACGATCAGAATTGCGTTGTTCACGACCGCGCCCACTAGGATGATAAAGCCGAGCATCGTGAGGATGTCGAGTGACTGCGCATGGATCAAAAGGTTCACCAGCATCAGGCCCAGAAACCCGCCCGCGCCCGCGAGCGGGACCGTGAACATGATGACGAACGGATAGACGAAGTTGCCGTAGAGCGCCGCCATGAGCAGGTAGGTGATCATCGCGGCCAGCACGAAGTTCCATTTCACCGCGTTGCGCGTATCGAGCAGTTTGTCCGCCGTGCCGCTGTACCGGATACTCACATCCTTGATCTGGCCGTTTGCGCGAAGGTCGGCAACTATCTCGTTCTCGATCCGTTCCATCGCTTCCTGAATCGTGATGGAGAACGGCGGCGTAACGGATAACGTAATCGTGCGGTCGCGTTCGAGATGGCGAATTTCCGTCATGCCCGTCGTTTCGACCATCTCGGCGAGCGCGGACACCGGAACGGTCGTGCCAAGCGGCGTTGCGATCATCGACGAGTCCACTTCTTCAGGCGTTGCGACATCGGCGTCGGCCACTTTCACGACGAGCTCGATTTTCTTCTGCCCCTCCTGCTTGTAGTCGCCAATCTCGCGGCCGTCCATCAGAACGTCGATGTTGATGCCCAACTGCTGCGCAGTCATGCCGACCGCGCGCAGCCGATCGCGGGAGGGGACAAATCGGACCTCCGGAAACATGACTTCCAACGCGGGGCGCGGCCGGACTTGCGACTCGGCGATACGCTCCAATATCGCCGCGCGCAGCGCGCCCGCCGAGGCGATCAGATCCTCAAGATCGCCGCCGCTGATGTCCACGTCAATGCTGCGCCCGCGCCCGCGGCCCGACTGCAAAATGCTTGCTTGCGAACTTACGCCGAACACGGACGGGATGCGCGCGATTGCCTGCTGACACAGCGGAACCAACTCCCTCGTCCGCGCCTGGTCCTGGCTGCGCACGATGCAGAACAGCGTCGAACCGCGGCCCATAAAGAACATACTCGCAACGCCGGGGTAACCCTCGTGTCCCACCTCGTAGTAGGGCTTCAGGTATTCGTAGAACTGCATCCCGATTTCCGCCCGCGCTTCATACGACAAGCCCGGCGGCGGGATAATCGAGTTGAAGATAATATCGCGGTTGCCCTCGGGCAAATACTCCATCTTCGGGAACATCGCGTATGTTGCAATGCCCGCCGCTCCGGTAATGACGACAACGCTTGCGAGCCGCGTGAGCCGATTTCGCATGACAGTCCCGCGAAGCAGCCCCATACACGCACGGCCCAAGAACGCGCCGATACGGCCAAACACGTCCAGCTTTGGCCATCGCGCGAGATCGAGCGCGTTCGAGACCCGCCAGGAGTACACCTGCTTCGATAGCGCGGGAATCACCGTCGCGCAGACAAGCAGGCTAATCATCACGCCCGCGGAGATCGCAATCGCAATCTCGCGGAACAACTGTCCCGCTTCCTGGTGCAGAAACACAATCGGCAGAAACACCGCGACGTTCGTCAACGACGACGCCACCACCGCGCCCCAGACTTCCTTGGTCCCTTCGTAGGCGGAATCAGCCGGAGATTTGCCCATCAAACGGTGCCGGTCGATATTTTCGAGGACGACGATCGAGTTGTCCACGAACATGCCCACCGAAAATGCCAGGCCCGCGAGACTGATCACGTTCAAGGTGCCCCCGGACCCGTAAATGAAAATGAACGTGCCGATGATGCAGATCGGGATTGAACTCGATACAACGACGGTGGGCGCGACGCTTCGGAGGAAAATCAACAGGACGGCGACAGCCAACAGACCGCCGACGACCACATCATGGCGTACCAACTCGATTGCGCCGTTGATATACGGACGCTGGTCCGATACCCAGTCGAGCTGAAGTCCCATCTCCTTCAGCTTGCCTTCGTTCAATTCGTTGAACGCCTGTTCAACTCTGTCTGTAAGTTCGAGAACGTTTACGCCGGGTTCGGGCGACACCCCGCAGGAGATCGCCGGCTTTCCGTCGGCAAACGTGGGGGTCGTCAATTTCTCGAAGCCCATCTCGACGTTGGCCACATCGCCTACGGTGATGCGCCGTTCTCCATCGGAACGCAGTACGACGTCTCTGATGTCCTCGACCGAGCGAAATTCCGCCACCGTGCGAATGCGGTAATCGCGCCGCCCCACGCCCAACACGCCTGCGGACACGTTGGCGTTTTCCGCGCGCAACGCGTTAACGACGCTGTCGATCGTCAATTGGTGCGCCGCCAGCAGGTCCGGCTTCACCAGCACCTGCATCTGCTTGGCCGTTCCGCCCGAGGACCACAGGTCCGCCACGCCCTCGATTCGCTCGAAGTGCTGGCGAATCTCGTCCTCGAAATACGTCAAGTATTCGTAAATGTTGGCGGGATTGCCCTCGCGCGGGCGTAACACCATCCACACAACCGGCGAAGTCTCTGTGCCCTGCGCGTTGACGACGGGTTTGTCCACGTTTTGCGGGTACTCGGGCACCTCGTCGAGCTTGTTCGATACGCGCAGCAGCGCTTCCTCGATCTCGGTACCGAGCGTAAACCGTAGGTCGATGCTCGCCCGGTTGTTGAAGCAACTGCTTTCCATTTCGTAGAGGCCGGGAATGCCCTTGAGGACTTTCTCCTGTTCCTCGACGATGTCGCGCTCGATCTCGTACGGCGTCGCGCCCGGCCAAAACGTTTCGACCTCGATCACCGGTTCTTCTACGCGCGGGGCAAGCTGATACGGCATGCGCATGAGCGAGATGACGCCGAACAGTGTGACAAGCAGCACGCCGACGATCACGCTGACCGGGTTCTCGATCGATGTTTTGATTATGTCCATACGCTGTCGCTACCGCGTGGCGGACGCTATCCGGCGCGTTCTATGTCGATCGGCTGGCCGGGGCGAATGCGTTCCTGCCCGCGGACGATCACTTCGTCGCCGGATTTGATTCCGTTGGCCTCGATACCCGTGCGCAACCCGTCTCGCCCGACGATGGTCACCACCGTGCGAACAGGAAGTCCCTTGTCGACGCGATACACATAGCGCTGTGAACCGTCCTGCAGAATCGCGTCGCGCGGCACGATCACGCAGTTGCGCGCTTCACCATCCGGAAGCGTTGCCCACGCGGTCATGCCCTCGACGAGCCACTCCTGCTTTTCGACCCGAATCTTTACCGGGAACGTGCGGTTCTTCGTATCGCCCCGCGGAATCACCGTCACGATTTCGCCGGGAAATGTTTTTCCGGCGACGCGAATGGCAATCGTCATACCCACCTTTGCATGGACGACACTCGCCTCCGTGACATTGACGATCACATCGTACAAATCGTCGCGCGCGAAGACGGCTACCGTATCGCCCGTATTTTTCCAGTCGCCGATTTCCGACGTGCGGTCTACGACTCGTCCGCTGAACGGGGCACGAATCGTCTTCTTTTCGATCTCGCGCTCGAGGCGCTCCACCTCGGCTTTCGCTACCTCCACGCGGTGATCCGCGGCTTCCGCGGTAAAGCGGATATCGTCGTATTCCTGGGGCGTGGTGACTTCGTCTTTCAACAGACTTTGCGCGCGATCGAGCCGCGCCCGTTCGAGTTTCGCTTGCGTCTCGGCCTGCAAGACCAGCGCCTTGGCCGCACGGTGTTCCGCTTCGAGCAACACGAAATCCAGCCGGACCATGACCGCGCCCTTGTCGATGTGCTGGCCCTCCTCGAACAGGACTTCCGTAACCTTGCCGTCCACTTCGGTTGCGAGTTGGGAGACTTCCTTGTAGAAGACGTTTCCTTCCCATTCGATATTGGGCGCGATGATCCCTTCTTCAACAACGCTTACCGAAACTTTGGCAGCCTGCTGGCCGCCGCCGGGAGGACCTTGCGCGGCCGCGGCGAGGGCGACGGAGCAGGCAAGCGATGCGATTCGAATGGGATATGATTTCATGAGGGCATACTTCTCGCTACATGCGCATCGACGTTAACCAAATGAATACAGTAGCACATTCCCAGCGGGAAAGAACCAAGGCCAAAGCGTGATTCAGCGCGGGACGGCGGAAAACGCTCCGGAAGACGGGTACTCGCCCAGATTGCGGCGCACCCACCATTGCCCGCTGCGCGCGCGTTGTTCCGGCGTTGAGAATTGATAGTGGTACAACTGCGCGCGAATGTACCGCGGCGGGGCGCCGGGAAATGGGTTTGTCTCCAGTAACGCGAGCACTTCCTGTTTGCCTTGGAGCAACCGGACGGCGAAGTTCTTGAACCAATTCGGCGCCGCCGGCCGTAACGCCGCGAACCACATTTGCCAGTCCAGCCGCGGCTGAAACGGCTGTACCCAACCCGGCCGCCGATCGAGCGAGCCGGGCTTCCACTTGAACTCGTACGCGAGCCATGTCTCACCGTCGTTGCTGCCTTCGATAACGATTTCGTTGCGTTGTGTCGTCATATTCGCGAAGAGGCCGTAACGGTTCGCAATGTGGAAGCTGTCGGTGTACGAGATGAGCTTGTATGCGCCGTCGCCCAACGTGAAGCCAAACAAAAGGCACATCTGAAACCCGGTGACGAACACAATGAAAACGCCGATCAGCCCCATGACGATCTTGCGGTAACGCGGCAGGCGAATGAGCGGCGGGCGCTCGAAGAACTCTTTCAGGCGCCCCGGCGCCAGCGCCTGCCAGTGACGGTCGTCCAGCAGCATGAGGCACAGCGTAACCGTCAACAGATTGAAATACGTGTAGTTGCCTGTCGCGCCAATGGACGCTTGAAACAACACAAACGCCGCGAACACCCACGCGCGCACGCGGCGCGGCGCAGCGAACAGGAACGGCAGCACGAGTTCGATCGCAAATGTGCCCGCGACGGATATCTTGTGAAACCACAGCGGCATCTGGTGTGCGTACCAACTGACAATGTGCGGAAGGGGTTGCGTCTCGTAGTGGTATGCGAGCGCCGTCAGGTTGCGCCACGTTTCGTCGCCCAGCTTCACGAAACCAGACATGAACATCAGGCGGAACAACAGCCAACGCAGCAACATGAGCATCACGCGGGAGTGGATTTCTTCCCTGCGAATGCCGGGGAGCAGTTTCATCGGCGCGAAGAAGATCGCGAGGAAGGTCGTTTCGAGCAGCAGCGTGTCCCATTGGAACCCGAGAAAATCGGGCGTCACCGACACGAGAGACAAGTAGACGACGAACAGGATGGCGAGACAAATCGGTGGCGCGACGTCAACGATTAAGACAATTGCCGCGATTGTTCCGATCGCGCACAGCGCGTGCAGGAACCAGTCGGAGCCGGTGAACCAGCACAGCGTCGGCACGCGTACAAGCCGTGTGAACGGCGCGCCCGCCGTCCGATCCGCGACCAGTTTCAGGAACATCTGCGCCGGCGCAATGCCGTTGCTGCCGATGAGGCCTTTCATCTGCCACCAGAACGACGTGAAGGCGACAAGATGGATCACGCCAAGCAGACGCAGGAACAGCCAGCGCGAGTAGTAATACGTCGGGGAGATGCCGCCGACGAGAAAGTCACGCCGAAGCAGGGTGGATACGCGATCGCGTAACGTCTCCGGCACGTGGGGTTTGGGCGGCGCGGAGTGAAGCGGCTCTTGCGCAGGACCCCCTGGGTTGACGGGCTGCGGCGCCGCCGGGCCTTCGTACACGTCTGCTCCCCTTCCGGTTAAGTGCGCGGCCCCGGAGTTTAGCACGCCGGAAGGGTCTTGGCGAATTCCGTGCGTCTTGCTATCATAGTCCTGCTGGTGGTCCACACCGAGGTTGCAATGACTGTCACGACGTCAAACAGGCTGACCGAGCAGATTCGCGTGGAGACGGAAAGTTTCTTCGTGCCGGAGGAGTCCGACCAGCGCAGCGGCTATTACCACTTCGGGTACAGAATTCGCATCACGAACGAAGGCAGCAAGCCCGCGCGGCTCATCAGCCGCCATTGGATCATTAAGGACGCGCTAGGCCGCGTCGAGGAAGTCAAGGGGCTTGGCGTCGTCGGCCGCCAGCCGCGCCTCGAACCCGGCCAGTCGCACGAATACCAAAGCTGTTGCCCGCTCTACACCCGCTACGGCTCGATGATCGGTACCTACCACTTCCGCCGCGACGATGGTTCGATGTTCGACGTCGAAATTGGCGAGTTCAGTCTCTGGCAGCCCGCGCTGTCAAATTGATCGCCCGACTCTCTCTGCTTCTATTTTTTCTTTTCACCGAATGTTGTGCCCGATGTCGCTCGACACTTTCTTCCCAGTTCTGACCGATTTATCATGGCCCCATGCGCATTCGCATTATCGCCAATCCCATCTCCGGCGGAGGCCGTGGACCTCAGACCGCGGCGACCCTTTCCGCCGCGCTTGGCGCGCTCGGGGTCCCAAGCGAAACGCGCGTAACGGAGCGCGCGGGCGATGCCGGCGCGTGGGCAAGAGAACCCGGCGCGGACTGCGTCGTTAGCGTCGGCGGTGACGGAACGTTGAACGAAGTCGCGAACGCGCTCGCCGGATCGGGCGTCCCAATCGCGACGCTTCCCCTCGGCACGGCGAACGTTGTCGCTTCGGAATTACGCACACCGACCAGTGCCGGCGCCCTCGCGCAACTCATCGCGGGTAAATCCGTCCGCGCGATCGATACCGGGCGCATTGGAGACCGCATCTTTCTTCTGGGCGCGGGCGCCGGTTTGGACGCGGCGATTGTGGAGATCGTCCACAAGAACCGAGGGAAGCGCCTCAGTTTTTTGAGCTATGTCTGGCCGGCCGTGAAAGCCATCCTGACGTACGATTATCCGCGCATAACGGTCACCGTCGATGGCGAGACGGTATGCGACGACGCGCACTACGTTATCGTAGGCAACTGCAGTTGGTCCGCGGGTGTCTTCCGCGCGACGCCGAAAGCGTTGCTCGACGACGGCCTCCTCGATGTGTGTATCCTGCGCAATCTCAACGTTGCGAAGATTCTGTGGCTTATCGTGCTCGCGGTGTTGCCCGGATTCGCGGATCGAAAATCCGTGATGTACCGGCAAGGGCGCGACGTGAATCTGGAATCGACTACGGGTGAGCGTGTACCGCTTCAAATCGATGGCGATCCCGCCGGAGAATTGCCCGCGGCATTCACGGTCGAGCCACGATCGTTGCACATGGTCGCGCCGCAGTCGAATGACGGCGCGTAGGTCCGATCCGCCGCATACGGCCCACGCCTTACATTGCGTTCTTCAGCCGATCGCACAACCGCGTGTTCCGCCTTGTCGACCGCACGTTGCGCACCGCGCGGCCAATGGCCTTGCGATCGCCGACGATGACGACGATGCGGCTGGCCCGCGTCAGCGCCGTATACAGCACATTGCGTTGCAGCATCATGTAATGCTCTGTGAGCATTGGCAGTACCACCGCCGCGTATTCGCTGCCCTGCGCCTTGTGCACCGTGCTCGCGTATGCAAGCGTCAGCTCGTCGAGGTTGTCGAACGAATACAGCGCCTGCCGATCGTCCAGTTCGACAACGACCTCCTTCATCTCCTCCGAGACCTGTTTGATCACGCCGATGTCGCCGTTGTACACGTCGAGTTCATAGTTGTTGCGCGTCTGCATGACCTTGTCCTGCAAGCCGAACGCGCGTTGGCCGATCGGGTCCATCTTGGGGTTCAACGCGTCGCGCAGTGCGGCATTCAGCTTCGTCACGCCCGCTTCGCCGCGCCGCATGGGCGCGAGCACCTGGATGTCGCGGATCGGATCGAGTTGAAACCGTTTCGGCAGGCGCGACGATACGACCTCGACGATCGTTTCGAGCGCCTTGCCGGGTTCGGTGCGTTCGATGAAGAAAAAATCGCGGTCGTTGAACTGCGGAAACTCGCCCGTATTGATCCGGTGCGCGTTTGAAATGATCCCGCTCTCGGCCGCCTGACGAAATACGGTGTTCAATCGCACGACGGGAACGATTCCGCTGGCGATGATATCCATGAGCACATTGCCCGGCCCCACGGACGGCAATTGGTCGACGTCGCCCACGAGCAGCAACCGGCATTGCGGCGGCAGTGCGCGGAGCAGGCTGTGCATAAGGTACACATCGATCATTGAACACTCGTCAAGCACGACCAGGTCCGCGGACAGCGGATTGCCCTCGTGCCGCGTGAACCCACCCTGCTTTGGGCTGAATTCGAGGAGGCGATGGATGGTCTTTGCGTCGCGGTTGGTCGCATCGCTCATGCGCTTCGCGGCACGGCCCGTCGGCGCGGCGAGCAACAATCCAAGCCGCTTTTTGCCGAAGATCGCGAGTAGGCTGTTCAGCAACGTAGTCTTGCCCGTACCCGGCCCACCGGTGATCACCATGACCTTCGATGCGATCGCCGTTCGGATCGCCTCGCGTTGTCCGTCCGACAGCGTGATGTTCTTTTCCTTTTCGACCCATGCGATGGCCCGTTCAACGTCTATCGGCACATCCTCCGAAGGAACGGAAACGATGCGCTTCAACCAGTCGGTGCACCCTTTCTCCGCTGCGTACAAGCGCGGCAGAAACACGGCGCCTTGCTCGCGTACAATCTGCTTCGCGGACTCCATCACGGACAACGCGGAGGCAATGTCCGCCCCGCTTGTGCCGAGCAATTCCAGGGTTTCTGCTACCACCGCGGGTTCTTCAACGTAACAATGTCCATCCTGCGCCGCCTCGCGCAGCACGTGCAGCACGCCCGCTGCGGCGCGTTGCGGCGAATTCTTTTCAATGCCGAGATTTTCCGCAATCGCGTCGGCGGACTTGAACGAGATGCCCGCGATGTCCTCCGCGAGCCGGTACGGATTTTCGCGAAGGACCGCCACGGCCCCGTCCCCGTACGCCTTGTAGATGCGCGCGGCCTGCGATGGCGGAATGCCGTGGCCTTGCAGGAACAACATGATCGATTGAATCGCCCGTTGCGCTTCCCACGCGCTGCGGATTTGTTCGGCTCTCTTCGCACCGATCCCGCTCACGCGCCGCAGCCGTTGAGGCTCTTCGTCGATAACGCGCAGCGTGTCCGTCCCGAATGCCGCGACCAGCTTCTTCGCGAAGTGCGGACCTATCCCGTCGATTAGGCCCGAGCCCAGGTATTTCTCGATTGCGTCCGCGGTTGCCGGGCGCACCGTTTCGTACTTCTCGACGCGGAGCTGCCTGCCGAATTTCTTGTCGTCAATCCAACGACCCCACAGCCGCACCGTCTCGCCCGGCGAAATCGCGAGCGCGGAGCCGACGAACGTCACCAGCCCCGGCATACCGTCCTGTTGTAGCCGCGCGACAACAAAGCCGGTCTCCTCGCTCTCGAAGACGATCCGCTCGACCGTGCCTTCGACGTGACCTTCGCCCAGGTCCTTGTCGATAAGGTCGCGAATCGTGCTCTGTTTTCCCATCGAATCCAACGAGATTTCCTTGAAGTAGCCGCGTAGCGCATACAATATGGTCTTCGGCGCGCGGGTTTTCCAACCCGCCCGTCAAATCAACACGGGGTGCAACAGGTATGGCAGACATGATTTCCCGGCGACAATTCATGCATATCGCGGCGGCGGGTGCGGGAGCGATGATGGCCGCGCCCGGCGCGTCTTTCGGTCAGACGAAATCGGGCGTGCAGCCCTGGTACAAACAGGCGTACCGCCGCAACGTCATCGACATGCATATCATGGACTGGAACCCCGAGTTCCTGTCGAGGTTCGATCCGGACGTGTATGTCGAGCGGTTGCGGACCGCAAAGGCGCAGTCTGCCGTGCTCTACGCGCACTCGCACGCCGGCCTTTGCTACTTCCCCACGAAGCTCGGAAAAACGCACGCCGCGTACGAAGGCAAAGACCATCTCGCGCGTACCGTCGACGGCCTCCGGAAGAACGATATTGCCGTCGTTTTGTATATGAGCCTCATCCACGACACCTGGGCGTATCGCAATCACGATGAGTGGAAGATTCGCCGGGCCGACGGCGCCGGCGCCGCGGAAGGCAGCCGCTACGGAATCTGCTGCCCGAACGCCATCGGCTATCGCGATTACATCGCGGGGCTCGCCGAGGAGGTCTGCGCGCAATACGAGTTCGAGGGAATCCGTTTCGACATGACGTTCTGGCCGCGCGTCTGCTACTGCGCGCACTGCGCGAAGCGGTTCGCGGATGAAGTCGGCGGCGAGGTCCCGAAGACGATCAACTGGGAAGACCCCGCGTGGGTCGCGTTCCAGCGCAAGCGCGAGGCGTGGCTCGTCGAGTTTGCCAAACACATGACGCAAACCGTCAAGAACAGGAAGCCGAACGCGACAGTCGAGCACCAGGCCTCGACGTTTCTTGCCAACTGGCGCCTCGGCGTCACAGAACCCCTCGCGGCGCAGAACGATTTTCTGCAGGGCGACTTCTACGGCGATGCGTTGCAGGGCTCGTTGATCCGCAAGCTCCTCCACAACCTCAGTCCCAATCTGCCCTACGGGTTCGAGACCAGCGTCATGCTGAATCTGCAAAACCATACCGCGCTAAAATCAGAGGCACTGCTCGCCGCGAAAGCGGCGGCCAGCATCGCAGACGGTGGGGCCTTTATTTTTATCGATGCAATCGATCCGGCCGGCACGATCAATCCCGCCACATACGAAACGATGGGCCGGGTGTTCGCGCAAACCATCCCCTACGAAGAGCACGCCGGCGGCGAGTTGGTGCAGGAAGTGGCCGTCTACCTCAGCACCGAATCCAAGTTCGACTTCGCGCAGAACGGATTGAGCGTCGAAGACTACAGCCGCGAAGGCGCGCCGCACCTCGAAGCGCTCATCGGCGCGTGCCGCGCATTGCGCGCGCACCATGTGCCATACGGTGTGATTACGAAGAAGGACCTCGCCAAGCTCGACCGCCACAAAGTTCTGATCCTGCCGAACGTGCTGATGATGGATGACGAGGAGATCGCCGGGATACGCGCATGGGTGGACGGCGGCGGCAAACTGTATGCGAGCCGGGACACGTCGCTCGTTACGAAGGACGGCAAGCGGCAAGGCGATTTCATGTTGGGCGATTTGTTCGGCGTCACCAATACCGGCACGACCGCGGAACGCGTCACGTACATCGCGCCGAGCAACACGGAGATATTCTCGCCGTACACAATCGCGTCGCCCCTGATGCTTCCGGCAACTCAGCGATCTATAGTGGCGAAGGAGGGCGTGATCGTACTGGGCACGCTCACATTGCCCTACACCAACCCGGACGACGGCGAGAAGTACGCGTCAATTCACAGCAATCCGCCGGGTATCGCGACGGACAAGCCAAGCGTAGTTGCCAAGCGATTCGGGAAAGGCTTGGTGATTTACGCGGCCGAGGCGCTCGAAGTCCATGAACATTGCGCCGGCATCTTCGTTCGGCTTCTGCGCATGCTGTGTCCGCAATTCGCGATCGAAGGCGACATCCCTGCGTGCGTCGAGTTCACCCTGTTTCACCAGCCGGACCGGAAGCGCCTTGTCCTCAGCGCGGTCAATTTCCAGAAGGAACTGCCAAACCTACCGGTGCGTAGCGCCGGCGTATCGGTCGACGTGAAGGGACATGCAGTGAAGCGTGTTCTGGAGTTGCCGGATGGCGCGGAAATCCCGCATTCGACGGACGGCGAGCGCGTCAATATCGAACTGCCGGCGATCGAGACCTTGCGCATGATTGCGCTCGAGTACGCATAACGTCGAAATCGCGCCGCCTGCTTGGTATACTTTGTGCTTTCGCGTTGGGTGCACCATCGAATCAAACAGGCGGTTCTATGTCCGAACTTTTGCAGCAATTAGTGGATATGTCGCGGTATCTCGGCGACCCCTCGAAGGGGTACGCAATGCTCGGCGAGGGCAACACATCGGCGCGAATTGACGCCGATTCATTCTATGTCAAGGCCTCCGGCACGACGCTCGCCACGATAGGTCCGGACGGGTTCGTGCGGCTCTCGATATCAAAGATATTGTCAATTATTGACGACGATTCCGCGGGCGACGACGATGTCACGCGCATCTTCGAGGAGGCAAAACTCGATCCGGGCGACACGCGGCGCCCGTCCGTCGAGGCGATGCTGCACGCCATTCTCCTGGGCGTGCCCGAGTACAACTTTATCGGCCACACGCACCCGGTCTACACCAACTCGATCCTGTGCTCGAAGCACGCGGAGACCGCCGCGCAGGGCCGGATTTTCCCCGATCACGTCGTATCAATGAAGCACAAATCGGTCTTTGTACCCTATGTCGATCCCGGCCTGGTTCTCGCGCGCGAAGTCAAGATGCGCTTCGAGGAATTTGTCGAAGACGAAGGCGTGTTGCCTTCCGCGATCATGATGCAAAACCACGGTCTTATCACCATGGGAGCGACCCCCAAGGCCGTCACAAGTTGCACGGACATGGCGGAAAAAGCGTCGCAAATAATCGTCGGCGCCTACGCTATGGGCGGGCCGCGGTGGATGTCTCCCGAAGACGTAGAACGCATCTTCACGCGTCCCGACGAGCACTATCGGCTGCAAAGCATCGCAGACCGTACATCGTAGCTACAGAAAGAAGAGGGAACTTCTCGTGTCAACGCTCCAAGAATACAAAGCCGCGCGCGGCACGCTGCCGCCGCAGTATTACGCATGGCAAATCTTCGGCTCCGGCTTCGAGAACGTTGGCAAGGAAGGTAAACCGGTCACGCTGCCGCTGCGCGACCCCGCCGACAACGAAATCATGCTTCGCGTCGATGCGCTAGGCCTGTGCCAATCGGACATCAAGATCATCAGTCAGGGGAGCAAGCACGCGCGGTTGCGCGGGCGCGACCTGGCGAACGATCCGACGGTGCTTGGGCACGAGTGCGCGGCGACGGTCGTGAAAGTTGGCAGGAACTGGGAAGGCAGATTCAAACCCGGCGAGCGCTATATCGTGCAGGCTGACATTTATTACAGGGGAGTCGGGTACGCGTTTGGATACCTGATTCCCGGCGGTCTCGGACAGTACTGCTACCTCGACGAACGCGCGCTCGACGGAGACGAAGGGTGCTACCTGCTGCCCGTGAAACCGGAGACGGGATACAGTCAGGCCGCGCTGTCCGAGCCGTGGGCCTGCGTCGAAATGTCGTACAACCTTATCGAACGTATGGAGCCCGGGGATGGCGACGTACTCGTCGTAACCGATATCGAAATCGAACAATGGCGCGCGGACCTGCCGAACGCGCGCATCGTCCCGCGCGCTTTGGACGGACTTCCCGAGGGACAGTTCGACGACATTGTCATCCCGCTGCCGTCACCCGAGATTGTCGATGCGCTCGCGCCACGCCTGCGCAAGAAGGGGATCATGTACCTGTTGGGTTTCCCCGTAGTAGACGGCACGGTATCGCTCGATATCGGACGCATCCACTACGAAGACGTCCGTTACTACGGCGGTGGCAACGACCTCGAATCGGTCAAACAGTCGAACAGCCGGCACGATCTGCTCGAAGGCGGCGAGGCGCTGTTCATGGGCGCCGGCGGGCCGATGGGGCAGATGCACGTCCAGCGTGCGATCGAAATTCCGATGGGGCCCGAACTCGTCGTCGTGACGGACCTCGACCGCGGGCGGCTCGATCACATCGAGCGCCGGTTCGGCGATATCGCAAAGAACAAAGGCGTCCAGCTCGTCACGCTTGCCCCGAGCCAATTCGACTCGCCGGAGAAGATGGACGCCCACATTCGCGAACTTGCCCGCGGCGGCTACGACGACGTCATCGTGATGGCGCCGGTCGCCAAACTCGTCCCGCAGGCGATGTCGTACGCCGCGGATAATGCCGTGGTGAACGTCTTCGCGGGCGTCGGCATCGGATCGATGGCGGACATCGCCTTGCGCGATCTGTGCCGTGGCATAAAGATAATCGGCTCCAGCGGATCGCGTATCAGCGATCTGCGCAAAGTCCTCGAAATGGTCGAGCGCAACGAACTCAACACCAACCTCAGTATTGCCGCGATTGGAGGACTCAATGCCGCGCGCGAAGGCCTCGAGGGTGTCAACACCGCGCGCTTCCCCGGCAAGACGGTGATCTATCCGCAGATTCCCGATCTGCCCTTGATGCCCGTGGAAGAAGTCGAAGCGCGCCTGCCCGAATTAAGAGGCAAGATGGGCCCCCACGCCGCATGGACCAAAGAGGCCGAGCAGGCACTGCTCGAGAAATACGTCTAATGGCGCGATTGGAAGGCAAGCGCGCCATCGTCACCGGTGGCGCGCAGGGATTGGGGGAATCAATCGTCGAGCGGCTCGCTTCCGAGGGTTGCTCCGTCGCGGTGTGGGACATTAACGCCGAGAAGGCTGCCGATACGGCGTCGCGCATAGCCGGCGGGACAGGCAAGAACGTTATCGGCGCGAAGGTCGATGTCTGCGACGCGGACGCCGTGCGCAGCGCCGTCGATGACGCGGCGGCAAAACTCGGTGGCCTCGACATCTTCGTCTCGAACGCGGGTATCCTCATATCCGGCGATTCCATTGAATTCGACGCCGCGAAATGGCGCCGCGTAATCGATGTGAACCTCACCGGCTACTTCATTTGCGCGCGCGAAGCGGCCCGCGTCATGCTCGCGGGTAACGGCGGCTCGATCATTCAGATCAACTCGAAGTCGGGCAAGAAAGGCAGTTTCAGGAACAGCGCGTACGCGGCCTCAAAATTCGGCGGCATCGGCGTCACCCAAAGTCTCGCGCTCGAATTTGCCGACCGCGGCGTGCGCGTGAATTCCATCTGCCCCGGCAACCTGCTCGATTCGCCGCTCTGGCAGGACAGCCTGTTCAAACAATACGCCGCGAATCAGGGTATCTCGGAGGGGGAGGTCCGCAAGAAATACGTCGACCAAGTCCCCATGAAACGGCCTTGCACCTACCGTGACGTGACAAACGTAGTCGTGTTCTTGGCATCGGACGATTCGAGCTATATGACAGGACAGGCGATTAATGTCACCGGCGGGCAGGAAATGCGGTGACGCCGAGATAGTTGGCGGTCGTTACTGATTGAAACCATTGCGTCGGGCTACCGCCCGCGATTTCCGTGTCTTGCCGTATACTCGACGTGTTAGCGCTACGTGGGGGGAAACATGTCCGAATATGCACTGACCAACGATGTTCGCAATGCTATCACGTATCAGAGCGAGAGCATTGTCAGCAAGACCGTCTTCGCGGGGGAGCACGCGAAGGTTGTAGTGATGGCGCTCGATGCGGGGCAGGAGTTGTCGGAACATACGGCGGCGATGCCGGCGGCGATACATGTGTTGGAGGGCGAGGCGGAGGTAACGTTAGGGAGTGATTTGCACCGATTGAAGGCAGGGGCGTGGGTTCACATGGACGCGAATCTGCGGCACGCGGTGCGGGCAATTGCGCCGACGACTCTGCTTTTGACGTTGTTCAAGAAGGGCACGATTGCATAGGGCCCTTCCCCATCCAATATGTCTGGAGTCACCGAAAAAGCGACTTCCCGGTATGCTCACCGGGGCCGTTCTTACCGATTTGTAAGTAATCATCCTGCCAGCTTCGCAGCATTTTTCGCGAACCATTTTTCGCCAAACCCCTGCTAGGAATGAACTAGCGGGGAAGGATCGACTTTTCCGGCGGAGAGTGGCACACGCTTTGCTTCAACGCAGGCGTTTATGGTGCCATGCCTTCCGGGTGGTTTTTACGTCCGGTTGCGGATGGGTAGCCGCCTCGATATACTTCGGGCTTCCCCAGATGTGGTGCATACGTTTCGTTTGGGTTGAAAAGGGGTGTGATCCGTGAAAAAAGTCGAGGCCGTCATAAAACCGTTCAAGTTGGAGGAGGTCAAAGAAGCCTTGGCCGCCATCGGCATCCAGGGACTAACCGTCACTGAAGTCAAGGGGTTCGGACGCCAGAAGGGCCACAAGGAGCTCTATCGCGGCGCCGAGTATGTGGTCGAGTTTCTCCCCAAGGTCAAACTCGAAATCGTCGTTACCGACGACACTGCGGAACAGGTTGCGAACGCGATCGTCAAGGCTGCGTCCACCGGCAGAATCGGCGACGGCAAAATATTTATTTCTCCGGTCGAGGAAGCAATCCGGATTCGAACGGGCGAGTCCGGCGAAGTGGCAATAAGCTGAGTACGGGTCGCGCCGCATGCCACACAGGCGCGGAAAAAGACGAGAACGATAGGGACGGAGGGAGACATGCGAAAGGATTTGAGTCCAAAGGACGTAGTTGATCTGATTAAGAAGGAGGCCGTGAAGTTCGTCGATCTGCGCTTCATGGACTTCCCGGGGCTGATGCAGCATTTCAGCATCCCCGCGCACGAATTGTCGGTGGAGAGTTTCGAGGACGGCCTCGGGTTTGACGGTTCAAGTATCCGCGGCTGGCAGGCGATTAACGAATCGGACATGTTGGTCATGCCCGACCCAAAGACCGCGACCATCGATCCGTTCACCGAACTCAAGACGCTTATTCTGTACTGCAACATTCTCGATCCGATAACGAAGGAACGGTATAGCCGTTGCCCGCGTTGTATCGCGCAGAAAGCCGAAAACTACCTGATCTCGACCGGTATCGCGGACACCGCGTTCATGGGGCCGGAAGCCGAGTTTTTCATTTTCGACAACGTCCAGTACGACCAGACCGCCAACGTGGGCTTCTACAAGGTCGACAGTGTCGAAGGTATCTGGAACAGCGGGCGCGACGAAGGCGGGCACAACCTCGCCTACAAGCTCCGCTATAAGGAAGGATACTTCCCCGTGCCGCCGTCGGATTCGTTGCAGGACCTCCGCAGCCGCATGGTCGCAACGATGCTTGACGCAGGGCTTAGCGTCGAGGCTCACCACCACGAAGTCGCCACGGCGGGCCAGTGCGAAATCGACCTTCGCTTCGACGCGCTCACGGTGATGGCCGACAAGATGTCGATGTACAAGTACATCATCAAGAACTGCGCGAAAGCCGACAACAAGACCGTCACCTTCATGCCGAAACCGCTGTTCGGCGATAACGGTTCCGGCATGCACACGCACTTTAGCCTTTGGAAAGGCGGCAAACCGCTCTTCGCGGGCGACAAGTATGCCGGCCTCAGCCAGGAAGCGCTGTGGGCGATCGGCGGCCTCTTGAAGCACGCACCGGCGCTCGTCGCATTAACCAACCCGACGACGAACTCGTACCGCCGTCTCGTTCCCGGCTACGAAGCCCCGGTGAACCTGGCGTACTCGAGCCGCAACCGTAGCGCCTGCTGCCGTATTCCGATGTATTCGCCCAGCCCGAAGGCCAAGCGCGTCGAGTTCCGCGTGCCGGACCCCTCGTGCAACCCGTATCTCGCGTTCTCCGCGATTCTGATGGCCGGCATCGACGGGATTCAGAACAAGATCGATCCGGGCCAGCCGATGGACAAGGACCTGTACGATTTGCCCGCGGAAGAGAAAGCGAAAATCCCGCAGGCGCCGGGCAGCCTTGCTGAAGCGCTCGACAACCTGGAAAAGGACCACGAGTTCCTGTTGAAGGGCGACGTATTCACCCGGGACGTAATCGAAACGTGGATCGACTACAAGCGCCAGCGCGAAGTGCTCCCGATGAGCCTTCGTCCGACACCCTACGAGTTCTTCCTGTACTACGACGTATAGGCGCATACTTCGACCGTTCGGATTTCCGGGGCATCGGCGCGAGCCGGTGCCCCGGTCCGCTTTCTGGAGCGGTTCACGATTGAGCGGAAACATTCGTCGCAGGTCCACGCCGGCTAATAGTTCTACAGCTCAATTCGGGGCCCCACGAAACCCGGTGGAGAAGGGGCGAGTCCAACAGCCGCAGTGAAGCGAACGGGCAAAAAAAGGCGAACGCACGGACACCGAAATGTCCGTGCGCCGCAAAAGCTTAGTTGTCGGACCTGTTACGGCTTAGAGCGCGTTGTACAGGATGACGAGGAGCAGGATCCACCAAATCGGATTAAGCCACCACCAGAACATAACTCTACCTCCATTTCCATGTTGCGCCCCGTCCCACGATCCAGCGTACGAAGGGGCCTTTCTCCAAACCGCACCAGCGGGGGCGCGAACGCCCCCACTGGTGTGAAAGCGCTACTACACTACTTCAAGCAGAATAAGAATAAGAATGATCCACCAAATCCACCACATAGTCAACCTCCGTTTCTTGTTGTTTGCGCCCGACCCCCACACCGTGGAGCACCGAGCATGTTTCCACACATTACATCCAAGGGGTGAATTTGTTCCCCCCGCATGCTAAAAAGGACACGATCATTCGCCACCGCGAGCAAGGTCCCCTAGGAACCTCATCGCTTTACAAGAGGACTGATTGTACCCAAACCACGCGAGAAATTCAATACCCTCCCACCGGTCCAAATTATACTATTGGCTTGGGTTTTGCGCTCCACACCTCGCGACACAAGACAAGAGTATACCATAGGCATGCCCCGCGCACAACGGGGATTCTCCCTACGCGCAGACAAATAAAAATGGCGGGCTCATGCAAGCCCGCCCGAAAAAACGAAACTGGTGTCGAACTACAGAAGAACGTTCGTCCAACCGCCTTCGGCAAACACTACCAGGAAGTACCAAA
This sequence comes from Candidatus Hydrogenedentota bacterium, assembly GCA_013359265.1. NCBI lineage: Bacteria > Pseudomonadati > Candidatus Hydrogenedentota > Candidatus Hydrogenedentota bacterium. The sequence continues at coordinate 164,540 of JABWCD010000007.1, read as the reverse complement.
TCGGTATCCAGAACAACCAAAGCAGAAACATCTTCAATTCTCCTCTTAGTTTAGAGACCGTCAATTGCCCCTAACGAAGACCCCACGTTCACAGTCTTTTTCGGACCGGGAGAAACAACGAAGCGAACGCGTCTGCTTCCCCTTCCGCTTCCGATAGGCCTCAGCGCACTGCAACCGAAGCCAGAAGTCTGTGGTTTATCGCTGGAAATCTTAGAAAGGATAGAACGTTGCGTACAACAGGACCCAAAGAATCCACCAGATCCACCAGAAAATAAACATGCGTACAGACCTCCTTTCCACGTTTGGTTCGTTGCTTGCCCCCCATGGAGCTTCGGAGCGAGTATAGCACAATGGTCACAAGGATACAACGCCTTGTGTCAGTTACTTTTGCCTCACCGATTCACTGGGTGATCCCCCCGATTCCGCACTCGCTGGACGCGCGCGCCCGGTTCGTTGCATGATGCGCGAACGGGCAGGCGACTGGCAGCGGAGGGTTACTGGGCCATGTCAAGCGAAAATCCGGCGATTCTGCGGCGTACATTTCTGGGGGCGATGGCCGGGGCTGCCGCCACGGGATGGGGCGCGGGCGCCCCGGGGGCGGCCGCGGAACCGCAGCCACAGCCAAACGTCTTATTCATCATGACCGACCAACAGCGCGCGGACTGCATCGCCGCGCTTGGGAACGGGCACATATACACGCCGAACATGGACCGGCTCGTGAAACGCGGGGTCGCGTTTACGAACGGGTACTCGACGTGTCCGGTCTGCGTGCCCGCACGATACACAATTCGCACGGGGTGCGAGCCGCACACGACGGGCATCTATCACAACGGCCAGCCGGACCTTGTGCCCGAGCAGGCACAGGGCATGGAGGAGCGCTGCGGACCATACCTCGCGCGGACGATGGCGCAACTCGGATACCGCACCTTTGGCATGGGAAAGTTTCACACGTCGCCGCGAAACGAAGACGTGGGTTTTGAGACACACCTGCACAGCGAGGAGATGTACGGGTCGCAGGAGGACCGTGCGCGAGATGCGTACGCGGCATTCATCGCGAACGAGCACCCGCAGTTCAATTACATCGAGGACTTCATGGGGGAACGTTCGGCGCACTACTACGTGCCGCAGACCGCGCTGTTGCCACCGGAACTCACGGTGGAATCGTGGGCGGCCGATCGCGCCGTCGAGTTGATCCGCGCGAACGATCCGCGTCCGTACTTTGGGTTTGTGTCGTTTGTGGGGCCGCACCCGCCCATCGCGCCGCCGGTGCCGTTCAACCGCATGTACGACCCCGACGCGATGCCAAGCCCGGTTCGCGGCGAAGCGGCAGTGGATCACATGGACGAGCAAATCCCATGGATGAACCACGCCGTCTGGGCGGAGGACATCAACGATTCGCTCGCGCGCAAAATCCGCGCGCGGTATTACGGCAAGATTTCGCACATCGATCAGTGTCTGGGGCGGATACTCGATGCGGTCGAGGCGCGTGGTGACGCGGACAACACGGTGATCGTCTTTTACTCGGACCATGGCGACCATCTTGGCGATCACAACGGCTGGCAGAAAGAGAGCTTCTTCGATATGTCGTGCCGTGTGCCGTATCTCGTGAGCTGGCCCGCGCGGCTCCCTGCCGGTCAGACAAACGACGCGCTGGTATGCCTGACCGACCTATTTGGGATTGCGACCGGCGCGGCGGGCAGCTTCGATCTGCGCCAGGGCATTCACGTGCTCGGCATGTACACCAGCGGCGCTCACGTGCGCCAACATTTGATCGGACTCTACGGTATACCCGGAACGCCCCGTTTCAAGATTATGGTGCGCGAAAAACACTGGAAATATATCTACTTCGCGAACGGCGCCCGCGAACAACTGTTTAACGTTAGCGAAGACCCGATGGAGCTGCGCCAACGCGTCGCCGACGCGCCGGACGTGGCAAAGCGGCTGCGGGAAGTCGCGGTCGAGGCGTGCAAACGGCCGAACGTCGATCGCGCGCTCGACAGTGGCGGGCTGCGCGCGTTTCCATTCGAGGCGCGTCCACTGCGCCGCATTCTACAGTTCGATCGGTCGCGGGGCGTAACGGGATTTCCCAAACATCCGAGCGAAACGGTGGGGCTTCACACATGAACACGATTACCAGGCGGCAATTCATACGCGCGACGTGCGCGGCGGGCGCGGCGACGTTTTTACCGCAAATCTCCGAGGCCAAGACGAAACGTCCCAACATCGTGTTTATCTGCACGGACGACCAGGCGCCGTGGGCACTGCGGTATAGCGGCGACAACACGGCCGTCACGCCAAACCTCGACACGCTATTCGCCCAGGGCGCGTACCTACCCAACTTCTTCGTAACCACGCCGGTCTGTTCCCCGTCGCGCGCGAGCACCATGACCAGCCGTTACGGCACCGAAGTTGGAATCACCGACTGGATTCGCACGGGGCAGGCGAGCGGCATCGACGAATCGGAAACGGGAATCGAATCGAAGTTCCCCATTTGGCCGGAGGTCTTGCAGCAAGCCGGCTTTGACACCGCGCTCATTGGCAAGTGGCACCTCGGCGTGCTCGAACGCCACCACCCAACGAAACACGGCTACCGCTACTTCGCGGGGTTTCGCGCCGGCGGCGTGAAACCCGTCGATGCCGAACTCGAGGTGGACGGCAAAGTCTCCACGTACCCCGGCATTGCCGACGACAATCTCACGGATTTCGCCGTGAACTATCTGAAATCACGCGATGCCGCACAACCGTTCCTGCTTAACGTCCATTACCGCTGGCCGCACGCGCCGTGGCAGCCCCTCCCCGAAGGCGATTGGGCGCCGTTCAAGGGCAAGACACTTCCAGTTCCCAATCCGGACTATCCGGACCTCGATACGGAAAAACTTCAGACTTCGATGCAGGAATACCTGTCCGCGTGCAATGGCGTCGACCGAAACATCGGCCGCGTGCTTTCTGCGCTTGACGAACGCGGATTAGCCGACAATACCATCGTCATCTTCACCAGCGACAACGGCTACAACATGGGCCACAACGGCATCTGGCACAAGGGCAACGGCCGCTGGATTCTTAAGTCCACGCGGGGTCTTGATGGCGACGATCCGCGCGCGAACCGGCCGAATATGTACGACAATTCCCTTCGCGTTCCTACCGCCGTGCGGTGGCCCGGCGTAACGAAGCCTGGCGCGCGCATCGAGCAGACCGTTTCGATTCTCGATTGGTTCCCGACGATCTGCGAGATGGCCCGCGCGGACATGCCGCGTGGGATGGTCCACTACGGGCGCGACTTTACGCCGCTACTGCGCGGGAAGACGCCCCGCTGGGACAACGACCTCTACGGCGAGTACAGCCAGCACCACTATGTGAAAACGCACCTGCGCATGTACCGCACACCGGAATGGAAGCTTATCCGCGACTTTCTACGCCCCGGCATGGACGAACTTTATCATCTCGCCGAGGACCCCGCCGAAAACCGTAACCTCATCAACGATTCCGCACACAAGGAAACCTTCGAAAAGCTCAATGCTCGGCTACTCGCAAAAATGAAGTCGCTGAACGACCCCGTGCTGAACTCATAAAAGGGAATCGTCGAAACGCCGCCCGCGACGGCAAGTTTGCCGTTTGCTCACGCCGCTCGCTTCGACTATTGGCACGCAACCGAATTCCGCATTTGCCCGAAACCCGACATCCAATCCCCGGTTTCGACCCCTTTCCCCGCGTCCTCCAATTTTGATACGCTATCCATTCATGGCGTCCAACGAAGACAAGCCCCTTATCGTGCAGTCCGACCGCTCCATTTTGTTGGAGACGGACGGCCCACGATTTGAAGACGCCCGCGACGGCATCGCTGCGTTTGCGGAGCTGGTAAAGTCGCCCGAGCACATCCATACCTACCGGATCACGCCGCTCTCGCTATGGAACGCCGCGGCATCCGGCATGACCGCGGACGAGATCGTGGATCGGCTCAAGCAGTTCAGCCGCTACGAAGTCCCCGACAACGTCATCGTCGACGTGCGCGACAACGTGTCGCGCTACGGTCGATTGAAGCTCTTCAAGAAGGAAGCCGGCGGAGACCTCGTACTGTATTCGGAGGACTCCCTGCTCATTCTTCAATTGCTGGGCCAGAAATCGCTCCAGCCCTATGTACAGGGGTCGCCCGACGGCCACCACATCTTCGTCAGCCCCGCTGATAGGGGAAACGTCAAGAGCGCGCTGATCAAGCTCGGCTTTCCCGTCGAGGACCTCGCAGGCTACGTGGAAGGCGCACCGCTCGAAATTGAACTGCGCGAGACTTCCGCCGCCGGCAAACCGTTCGGCTTGCGCAAGTACCAGCGTGAAAGCGTGGATGCGTTCTATCTAAACGGATCGAACCAGGGCGGCAGCGGCGTTGTAGTGCTACCCTGCGGAGCGGGCAAAACTTGCGTTGCCATCGGCGCCATCGCGAAGTTGAAGACGCAGACGCTTGTCCTCACGACGAACACCGTCGCCCTGCGCCAGTGGAAGAACGAACTGCTCGACAAGACCACGATTGCCGAAGACAAGATCGGCGAATACAGCGGCGACTCGAAAGAGATTCGCCCGGTTACACTCGCGACCTATCAAGTTCTCACCTATCGCAAGGCGAAGGACAGTCCCTTCGTGCATTTCAGCCTGTTCGACGAAGGCAACTGGGGCCTCATCGTGTACGACGAGGTGCATCTCCTGCCCGCGCCGGTGTTCCGCGCGACGGCTGCGCTGCAGGCGCGCCGGCGCCTGGGCCTCACCGCCACCCTCGTGCGCGAGGACGCCCGCGAAGACGAGGTTTTCAGCCTGATCGGTCCCAAGAAATACGACGTGCCGTGGAAGGTGCTCGAGAAGCAGGGTTGGATTGCGCAGGCGCTCTGCACGGAAGTGCGCGTTCCACTGCCGACCGACGAGCGCTACCGATACGCAATCGCGGACAAACGCGGCAAGTTCCGAATCGCCTCGACAAACCCGGTGAAGATTTCGGTCTGCGAGCAGTTGGTCAAGAAGCACAGGAACGACAATGTACTCGTCATTGGCCAATACCTCGATCAGCTCAAGGTATTGTCGAAGCATTTTGACGCGCCGATCATAACGGGCCAAACGGCGAACAAAAAGCGCGAGGAGTTGTACACCGCGTTCCGCGCCGGCGTGTGCAAACTCCTCATCGTCTCCAAAGTCGCGAACTTCGCGATCGACCTTCCGGACGCGAACATCGCGATTCAGGTCTCCGGCACGTTCGGCTCGCGGCAGGAGGAGGCGCAGCGCCTTGGCCGCATTCTGCGGCCGAAGAGCGACGGCACGATCGCGCATTTCTACTCGCTGGTGTCGCGCGATACCTGCGATCAGGACTACAGCGTGAAACGCCAGTTGTTTCTCACCGAACAAGGATACCGGTACGAGATCAAGAACGCGGACGAACTCGAACCACCGGCGGCCCCCGCCGCAACCGGGAGCGCGTAACACGCGCCCCGCGCCGGGACACGCTGCGTAAATGGCGCGCGTCTTCGTATTCGCCGGCGGCGCGCGTTCCCCGCGCGATCGCGAAATCGATACGCTCGCCGTGGAACATTGGGGGCGTTCGATCCTGGTCGTTCCTACCCGACACGAAGCGAACGAACGCGCCGCGCGCATCATTCAATCACACGCGCTCCCGGGCGGGTGGGGCGCATCCGTGGTGTCGTTCGAGGACTTCGTACTGGCGCTGCTGCGGGAAGCCGGAATCTATCCGCACGAAATGGACGAGGTGGAACGGCGGATGCTCGTTTCGTCGGTGCTGGATCGGCTCCATGCCAATGGCGCACTGAACGAACTCGGAGACGCTGCACGGTCTCCGGGATTCGCAAATCACGTTCTTCGCGCGATCGCCAAACTGAAACAGGCCGCCATCGATCCTGCCACATTCCGGCAATTCGTGGCAGCGCGCAGCCGTACATCGTGGATTGACCCGATCGTCGCGAGTATTTACGAGGCGTATCAGTCCACGCTCCATCAATCCGACGCCTATGATCGCGTCGGTGTGTATTGGCGCGCGCACGTTCTGCTCTGCGAAGGCAAACCCTCGTTGTTCGATCGCGCCGATTGTGTGCTGTTCGACGGCTTCGACGATTTCACGCCGTCGGAGTTTCGCGTGATCGAGCGCGTGGCATCGTATGTCGACGTGCTGGCGATCGGCCTGGTGTGCAGTTCCGAAGCAACATCCCAGAGTGACCTGTACGCAATACCGCTGGCGACGTTGAATATTGTTAAAAAAGCGTTTCCCGAGGCAGATGTGCGGTCGCTGTCCGAACCTGTGCCGCGCACGCGCGTCGAGTACGTGACGACGCACCTTTTCTGGCGGGACCAACCCCAGCCGCCGCGCGGCATCGCAGAAGACCTTTTGTTGCATCCCTGCCACGACCGCATGCACGAGTGCGAATGGATCGGGCGTGAAATCAAATCGATCATTGTCGAACAGAACGTGGCTCCTGCCACGATTGCGGTACTCTTCCGGCGCGTGGAGGACGTCGCGCCGCGGTTGCGTCTGGTGTTCAATGAATTTGGAATTCCCGCGACGTTTCATGCGCCACTGACGTTGTTGGACACCACCCTTGCGCGCTTTCTGCTGCAACTTCTTGAAGTGTCTCCCGAGTGGGAGCGTGAGGCTGTATTGGACGTCATCACGTCGCGCTGGTCGTGCGTTGACGACGGCCACGCGGGAGCCTTCGGTTACCTCGCGCGGATGGCGGGTGTGATCGATGGAAAGACAGAATGGATGTCCTGCCTGGCGCGATTCCAAGCATGGCTGAGCGACGGCGCCGGCGAAACGCACGACGCAATTCTTCGCCGTGTACCCGACGCAATGGCGGCCGTGCGCGCGCTGAGCGATCAACGTATCGCGCTCGAAAGACGGTTGCAAGACTTTCCGGCGGAAGCGTCGCGTACCCGGTACTGCGACGCCATGCTGAAATGCATTGCCGCGCTGCGCCCGGAACGGGCACTGGAAACGTTTGAACCCGAAGTGAGGCGACTAGAGGAAAGCGCACTGCACGCCGCCACTGCTGTGCTTCGAAGGATGCGCAGATGGGGACATGCACTCGACAATGACACAATGCTCACGCTGTCACAATTTCGCACGGAATTGCGGGACGCCTTTGCAGCTAGCGCGCTTGAACAGGAAAGGACTATCTCGGGTGTCCAGGTCATGTCCGCCGATTCGGCGCGTTACCGCGCGTACGATTACCTCTTCCTGGGCGGAATGAACGAGGGCGAGTTTCCCGCGCCGCCGGCCGCAGACGCCATCTATAGCGACGAAGACTGGTCGGAATTCGCGCGCGCGGGCGCCCGCGTCGAGATGCGGAGCCGCCAAATGGAACGCGAGATGCTCCTGTTTCACCACGTGCTGGGCCGCGCACGGTCGCGTGTCTACTTGTCATGGAGCCTTTCGGGACACGACGGCCGACCGCTTGCGCAGAGCCCATTCATTGAAGACGTAAAAGGGCTCGTCGATCCGGTCGCCACACCAAGCGCGCAGTCGACGTCATTCCTTCCCGCATTCGAAACGGCGGCGTCCGCGCACGATTTGCGCAACGTTCCGCATGCTTCGCGCGAGGTTGAAGTCGCCTTGCCCGACGTGTTCGGCTGCATGGCCGCGGGCCTCGAGGTCGAATCGCAGCGTAATAGCCGCGCCGCATTTGATCCGTACGATGCGATACTGACGGATTCCGCGTTGCTCGATCAGCTACTGCAAATCTACGGGCAGGACCACGTGTTCAGCGCGGCACAGCTTGAGGCGTATGCGGAGTGCCCGTTCCAGTTCTATCTCCAGCGCATACTCCGCGTCGAGCCGGTTGAGGCGCCGGATGAAGAGTTCGATCCGCGCACGCGTGGACGCATTCTTCACGAGGCGCTGCAGGTATTTCACGAGTCGTATCGCGGTGTGCCGGTCTCTGCCATCCCTGTCAAACAGGGACGCGACACAATGGTGCGCATCTGCAACGAAGTCTTTGATCGGCACGTCAAAGGTGAGGTAACCGCGCCGCGCGGTGTCGTGCGCACCGAGCGCGCCCGCATGGAATCGCAACTGCTGCGGTATTTCGATTTCGCGCGCGAAGAGGAAGTAGCTTGGAAACCCAGCAATTTCGAAGTCGGCTTCGGCCGTGCGCATGCGTTATCCGCCGATCCGCTTTCCCGCCCGGAACCCTTCGCGCTCGATACGAATATTGGCGATGTGCTGCTGGCCGGCCGAATCGATCGCATTGACGTCATGGAAAGCCGCGCGCGCATCGTTGACTACAAAACCAGGCTGAATTACGAGGCCAAAGAAGTGGACGAAGGCGTCAGCCTCCAATTGCCGTTGTATGCCGTTGCACTGGAACATTTTCTCAAGACAGATACGACCTGCGAAGAAGCACGATTGATCCAACCCGGGAAGCGGGAGACTAGGGAAGTCTTGCAACGTGGCAAGGACAAATGGCCGGACCGCGAAGCGGCGATGAGGCAGGGGATCGCGCGCGCCGTCACTGGAATTCGCGCGGGACATTTTCCGCCCGCTCCGCACAACGATCGGTGCCGGATTTGCGCACTGTGCCGCGTGTGCCGGTACGAAGAATGGCGCATCGAGCGAAAGTCACAGACGAATGACGCAGCTCACGACTGAACAACTGCGCGCGGTCGAAGCGCGCGGCAAGCTCGTCTGCGTCGATGCGGGCGCGGGCTCGGGCAAAACGCGTGTGCTCGTGCAGCGCATTCTGCACCTTATCGAGCACGACCGCGTGAATCTGGGCCAAATCGCCGCGATCACTTTCACCGATAAGGCCGCGGCGGAGATGAAGGAACGGCTCCGTCGCGCCTTCCGCGAGAAAGCGCCTCCGGACGACCCCAGGAAGATGTCGTTCTGGCGCAGGCTTGAGCGCGAAGTGGATATGGCGCGCATCAGCACCATTCATACGTTCTGCTCCGGCATCCTGCGGGAGAATGCGCTTTCGTTGGGAATCGATCCCGATTTCGCCGTGTTGACGGAGGCGGAATCGGAGGTGCTTTGCAGCGAAGTAGTAACCGCGACGATGCATCGACTTCTCGATGAAGATGATGACCAAGCGCACGCGGCCGCATCCGAATTCGGGATTCGCGACCTTGATTCCATCCTTCACGAACTGCTCGCGCAGCGCGTTCTCGCGGACCGCTTGTTGCATCCGGGCATGACGGCTCAGCAGATTGCGGCCGGCTGGGCCGTGCAACTTCCGCAAATCAACGATGAACTGATTCGCACCTGCCTCCGCTCGCGCAAACTGCGCCATCAGATGCGACTGCTGGGGGAGTGCGAAGGCCAATGCGCCGACCCCACCGATAAACGCGAGCAGGTTCGGCTGACTCTCCTGGGGCTGCTGCGGCAACTTCACAACGAGAGAAACCCCAGCGTAATCCAGGACATTATCGCGCAAATCGGCGAGCTTCGCGCCACCCAGGGCAAGATCAAGAAGTGGACCAGCGAGTCGGCTTACGAGTCGGTGAAACTGGCGTTGAATGACGTAAAGAAATGTTTGAAATCGGCCGCTCCACTCGAAATCGACCCCGAACTCGAATCGCGCGCTGCCGAAATCGCCGCGGCAGTCGCGCACGTGTATACGAAGACGGCGGAAGCGCTGCGCGAGACCAAACGCGAGCGAAACGTCCTTGATTTTGACGATCTCATCGCGATCGCGGCGGAGGTCCTGCGCGACACGTCGAAAGGCGAAGACTCCGTTTGCGCGCGGACCGCGCGCGGACTGCGGCACATCCTTATTGACGAGTTCCAGGACACCGACAGCGTTCAATACGAGATTGCGCAACTTCTGTCTCAATCCCCAAATGGTCCCGATTTGTTTATCGTTGGCGACGCGAAGCAGTCCATCTATTACTTTCGGGGAGCGGAGGTTGGCGTGTTTCGCCAGGTGCGGCGCGATGTGCGCGCGCCGCTCCCGATGCTCGGAAACTTCCGCACGGCGCCGCCCGTTCTTCGCTTTATCAATTCGTTTTTTGCCGCTTCCGACCTGCTCGCGATGGTCGAGTCGCCGTTCAACCCCCTGGACGCACGCCGTGAATCCGAGGGTGCGGCGCGCATCGAATTCCTCATTCCCCCTGCGAAATCCGAAAAAACGGGGATAGAAATGTATCGCAATGAAGAGGCGCGCATGATCGCCGCGAGTCTCGGTGCGATTGCGGAAGGCGGCATTCACGTCATGGACAGCGCAACGAACCAACTTCGTCCGGCGCGGTTCGGTGATGCCGCAATCCTGTTGCGCTCGCTCAGCAACGTCCACCTGTACGAGCGCGCGCTGCGGGAAGCGGGCGTCCCGTATACCCTGATTGCCGGCCACGGGTTCTACGAGCGCCAGGAAGTGATCGACTTCCGAAACCTGCTCGCGCTACTCGTCGATCCCTGCGACGAACTTGCGCTCGCCGCGTTTTTGCGCGGGCCAATCGTCGGCCTTTCGGACAACGCCCTTGTCGAACTCGCCGGCGGCATAGGCGCCCCGCGCGGCGTGCTTCACGGGTTCGCGACGGACACGTCCCTATCAGATGCGACGCAGTTTGCGCGCCTGATTTACGCCCGCGATCTGATCCGAAAACTTCGCTGCGAACGCGATCGGCCACTTACCGAGTTTGTCCAACTGGCCTTTACGCAAATCGGATTGGAAGGCGTCCTGCTGCGTCAGTTCATGGGCCGGCAGCGCGTCGGCAACCTGCGCAAGATCGCCGCCCTCGCGGAAACCTTCTCGGGCGCGCACCCGCCCAGCTTGCGCGCGTTCGTGCGGTATCTCGACGATATGGCGGCACGCGAAATCCGTGAAGGCGAAGCCGCGCCGAATGTGGATGATCAACACAGCGTCACTGTCATGACGATTCACAAAGCAAAGGGCCTCGAGTTCCCCATCGTCTACGTGGCCGATCTCGGCCGTGAACCCAAAGGAGGCCGGACCAAGACTGTCGCGTTGCACAAGGACATCGGATTCGCCGCGCGCGTCATCGGACCGGAAGGCACATTCGCTGCGCCGGCAATCCACAATGGCATTTGCAGGATTCGCAGCGACGAAGAGATGGCGGAGGAAGCGCGGTTGCTTTATGTAGCGATGACACGCGCCAGGGATCACATGTTTCTTTGTGGCAAGCCCGAAGACGCCGGCGGAAAGTCGTGGATGGCCGCGTTCGACGAACAGTATGGCGTGTGCGCGATGAGCGATGGGGAACTCATTTCGGGAGACAATTGGCAGGCGACCGTGCGCCGGGAGTTACCGCCGCGTCCGAATATTGTCATGGCGGCAACCGAGACAAGACACGCCAATATTGAACGCATTCGAAAACGCATTGCGCCCGTGCCCGAAGTCGCGACGCCGCGAACGGCCGTAGCCGCAACCGAACTGGTGAAGGCAATGCACGGCCGTGTCGCTGCGGCGCAGGAAGGCGCAGACCAGGCGCGGGTGCCCGTCTCCTCGCGCGAACGCGGCACGCTGCTACACGCGTTCCTCGAACGCTGGGATTTTCGGAGCGATCCGCAATCCGCGATCGAGTCCGTCCTCCGGCGCGAATCGCTGAGTGACGACGCCGCGCGGGAAATCACCCACTACATAGCCCGCGTTGTTGCACTGCTGGGCCAAAGCGAGATCGGCCGGCGTATCGCCGATGCAACGCGCGTCGAACGGGAGTTGCCGTTCCTGCTGCGAATCGACGCATACCTTGTGCGCGGCACGTTGGACGTGCTGGTCGACGGCGCGACGATTGTCGATTACAAGACGGGTGTTCCGTCGGAAAACGAACTTGCGCTGTATGAAGCGCAGCTCCAGCTCTACGCCGCGGCGCTTCGAGAATTGACCGGTACTCAGCCGGAGAAAGCCTTGCTCGCGCTCGTCGATGTTGAAGGCGATATCGTTCGCGCGGTGGATGTGTCGCCCCCTGCGATCGATCGGGTGCTGGAATCGGCCCGAAAGACGCTGCCGGCACTGAGTGCATCATGCGCGCCGGGCTGAACGCTGTCCGCCGCGTAGTGTTTGGCGCGTGTGTCCTGTTCACCGCGATTGCATGCCACGCGGAAACCATCGAGCGCGACGGTATTCGCGTTGCGTTTCCGCCGGAAGCCCGCCAACTCGCGGAAGAAAGCATCTCGACTATCGAGACCGCGCGGGATGCCTACAAGCACCGATTGCCCAAGTCTCCCGAACAACTCAACGTCATCGTCTGTTCAAGCAACGACGAATTCCGGAAGTACGCGGGCCAACTCGCGACGCGTTCCGTGCTCGGCATCGCGAAACCCGATCGAGACCTTATCGTGTTGAAAGCCCCGTTGCTCGCGCCGCCGGGAACGGACTTTCGCGGCACCGTCCGCCACGAGTTGATCCACATTCTTCTCCGCCACAACGTGAACACGGACAACCTGCCGCGCTGGCTGAACGAGGGTATCTCGATGGTCCTGTCCGGCGAGAACCGTTGGGAGAGCCGCGCCGCCGTCGCGTCGATGTATCTCAACGGCCGAATTCTTACATACCGCGAGTTGGAGGCGTCGTTTCTCGATCCCGGAAGCGAGTTCGAGTTCGGCGACGCCTACGCACAGGCGTACTCGATGACGCAGTACCTCGTCGGCAAACTCGGCGAGGACCGGTTCTGGGAACTGATCCGCTCGCTCGATTCGCGCACGTTTGGTTCCGCGATCGAAAGCGAACTGGGCCAGATTCCATACGACTTCTGGGCGGCATGGAAAGGTTCTCTCGGCTGGACCGCGCTTGTCTTCTCGCTCGTTTCGGGATTCTCGCTGTTTCAAATCATGGCGCTGCTCACCGTCGCCGCGTACTGGCGCAAACGCCGCCGCGGCCTGCAAACGATTCGCCAGTGGGAAGAGGAAGACGCGCAGTTTCAGGAAGATAGCGCGGTGACATGATCCGCATTGCCGATGCCCCGGCGCTTCCGGCACAATACCGGCATTTCGATCCATGTAGAAAGCATCGCCTTGTTCGATCCCGCTACGCTCATAGTCCGCCCGGGCCGCGCGCAACCGCTTGGCGCGACGCCCGACAATTCCGGTGTTCACTTCGCGATTTTCAGCCGCCACGCGACGCAGGTCTGGCTGTCGCTCTTCGATTCGATTGACGCGACCGAACCGATTCACGAAATCCGGCTCGACCCGGAGCGCCACCGCATTGGCGACGTCTGGACAATCCACGTCGACGGGCTCGGCCCCGAAACGCTCTACCTTTATCGCATGAACGGTCCGCGCGCGCCGGAAAAGGGCCACCGATACGATCCCGCGCGCTACCTGCTCGATCCCTACGCATGGGAGATCGTCGGCGATCCGAGCGCGCACGCGGCGAAATGCGTCGTGCAGCCCGAAGGCCCCGGCTGGGCGGAAGACAGCCGCCCGCGCACGCCCATGGCGGATTCGATCATCTACGAAGTCCACGTCAAAGGCTTCACCGCGCACGGTTCCGCCGGCGTCGAGGCCGCGGGCGCGTTTCGCGGCGTGATCGACAAGATTCCGCACCTCAAGGAACTCGGCGTCACCGCCGTCGAATTGCTGCCGGTGCAGCAGTGCGGCGAACGTCTGCTCCCGCGAAAGAACCCCGCCACCGGCGAAACGCTCGTGAACTATTGGGGCTACAGCCCCATCGGCTTTTTTGCGCCGGACGCGCGCCTCGCGCACGACCCCGCCAACGCCCTCGACGAGTTCCGATCCATGGTCACGGCGTTGCATGACGCGGGCATTGAAGTCGTCCTCGACGTTGTCTACAACCACACCTCCGAAAAGGACGGCGGCGCGCAATCGTTCGCGGGCATCGATCACAGCATCTACTACCTGCTCGACGAAACCGGCAAACGCCGCGATCTCACCGGCTGCGGCAACACGTTGAACTGCAACCATCCCGTCGTGCGTGAACTCATTCTCGACAGCCTGCGTTACTGGGTCACGCAGATGCACGTCGACGGGTTCCGGTTCGATCTCGCCTCCGTGTTGCGTCGCGACCGCGCCGGCCACATCCTGCCCGAAGGTCCGCTTATCGAACACATCGGCGAAGACCCGATCCTGCGCGAAACAAAACTCATCGCGGAGCCCTGGGACCTCGCCGGCGGCTACCTCGTCGGTGCGTTCGGCGGCGAAGCCTGGGCCGAGTGGAACGGCCAATACCGCGATGACGTGCGCCGGTTCTGGCGCGGCGACAAGGGCGCAAAGGGCACCTTCGCACTCCGCATTACCGGCAGCCAGGACCTCTACGGCGACGATGGCCGCACCCCGCTGCACAGCATCAACTTCGTCACCGCGCACGACGGGTTCACCCTGCGCGACCTCGTGTCGTACGACAAAAAGAACAACCTCGCCAACGGCGAAGACAACCGCGACGGCCTCAACGAAAACTACAGTTGGAACTGCGGCGTCGAAGGAGACACCGCCGACGCCGCCGTCAACGCGCTGCGCCTTCGCATGCAGAAGAACTACCTCGCCACGCTGTTCACCTCGCTCGGCGTACCCATGATGCTCGGGGGCGACGAGTTCGGCCGCACCCAGCGCGGCAACAACAACGCCTACTGCCAGGACAACGACATCTCCTGGTTCGACTGGACCCTGCTCGAAACCAACCGCGAACTCTTCGCGTTCTGCAAAGGCGTCATTGCCTTCCGCAAAGACAACCCGGTCTTCACGCGCAATACCTACTTCACCGGCGCGCCCACCAAGAAAGGCAAAGAACCCGACCTGCTCTGGTTCGACGCAAAAGGCAAACCGCAAACCTGGACGCCCGACGACCTCCCCCTCGGCTGCCAAATCAGCGGCACCGAAAACGGCGGCGTCGCCGTCTTCCTCCTGTTCAACCCGTCCATGACCAATATCCAATTCAAACTCCCAGCCAAACCCTGGCGCGTCCGCATAGACACCGCGCAAGGCCCCGGCCACGACATAGTCGATGCCGACCACGCCCCCCGCGTCCAAGCCGGCAACACCCTCCTCGCCCGCCCAAAATCGATGATGGTGCTCACGAGTCATCCGTAGGCGGTCGGAATGGAAGCCGATTCGACTAGCATCCAAAGGGAGACCCCCCGGCTTTGCCGGGGGATACTTACTGATACACCAATCGCCGAAGCGAAACGCCCCGGTTTTGGCGGTCTTCGCACGTTCAATCGAGGATGCCCGCCGACCGTCGTTTGCTTCTAAGATACTCATTCCAAAAGGGTTGTATAGCAATGTACTCTCGATCCCCGGCATTTGCCGCCTTCGCCACATTTATATTGTAATTTATTACAATATTGTATAATATCACAACAATGAAAGCGAAATCTTCGATTGCAGAGTCGTTGACCCTTTCGCGGCTGGATCAGATCAAGGTCCTGTCCGACTCGCGGCGGTACCGGATTTTCGAGGCGTTGGCGCGGGGCCCGGTAAGCGCAAAAGGTCTGGCATTGCGGTGGGACTTAAAACCCGCGAGCCTGCATTACCACTTTCGTGTGCTCGAGTCTGCGGGACTCATTCGCAAGGTTTCCGAGCGTAAAGCCCGGGGTACGGTGGAAAAGTTGTTCGAAGCGGTCGCCGCTCGGGTGCACCTGGCTCCCGGAAGGGACCCGGCGATGCAGGACGCGTCGCTGACGGTCAAGGCGCGGGCTATGGAGGCGGGCCTGGACGACGTGTTGCGCGCGGAGACGGCGAGGTCCGCCGGCGCAGCGGTCGAGCTTGAAGTGCGCCGGTACATTGTGCGCCTGTCCGGCGCGAGGGGGAAGACAATCAGGGTGAAGCTGGCCGAGCTTCTGGAGGAATTTGACGGTGCGCAAGAACCCGATGGAGACGAATATCGATTCACGATGGCGCTGTGCCGCGAAACACAAACGGAGGTTTAGGCGTGTGGTGGAAGCAATGCTGGTGCGCGCTGCTTGCCGCCGCGGGGGCGCTGGTTGGCTGTGACCAGCCGCTGAAGGCGCTGTTGCCGGACGCGTGGGCTGCGTGGGAACGCGGGGATTTCGACGACGCGCGGGAAATCGCGAAGGGCCATTTGGCGGAACCGAATAAGGCCGACGCGGCCCGGCATATGTTGCTGTTGTGCGATTTTGTCCTGGGACGTTACGCGGAGGCGCTGACGTGGCATAACGAGATTTCCAGGTCGTATCCGCTCTTACGCGCGCTGGAGCCGCTGGTGCTCGACGCGCACGTTCACCGGCGGGATATCGAAGCGGCGCTTCGGCTTGCGAGAACGAGCACGTCGTTGCCCAAGCATTTGGAGCGGCAGTTGACGTGGCAGTTCGAGCGCCCCTTCGCCGCTGAACTCGACGGGATCGCGGAGATTCCATTTGTCGAAAACAAATTGACGGAGTATTTTCCCGGCTTCCCGGCGACCATCAATGGGGTCGAGCTTACGGCCCATGTTGACACGGGCGGAACGTACATCATCATGGGACCGGAGCGCGCCAAGGCGCTTGGGATAGAGACGATCGATGCCGGCACGGATCGGGCGCATTTGGGAAATCAGGTTGTCCGGCTTGAGGTGGGTGTCGCGGACACGTTCAATCTGGGCGGTGTTCGCATGCACGATGTTCCGGTGGACGTGCTGTCGTCCCTGACGGGCGAATCGGATTTCGTCATCTTTGGCACAAACCTGCTCGAACCGTTCTTGTCGACACTCGATTATCCGCGCAAGCGGCTCATCCTGTCGCCACGGAACAATCCCGGCGCGAACGAAGCGCACGCGGCCTTGTTGGAAACGGAGGGCGCGCGCATACCGTTCTATTTGTGGTCGGACCACTTCATGTTTGCGCGCGGCGGATTCGGGACAACGAACGGGTGCAATTTCTTCATCGATTCGGGACTTGTCTATGTGCAAAACGACTCAGGGGGCAAGCCCGTGCAGGCCGCGTTTACCACTTCACGCGCGGGCTTTTCGCGATTGGGAATGGGTCGGCACGAGGTGGCGCAGACTATTTTCCCGCTGGCGCGTCCAATTCGGTTGGGTGCGTTGGAACAAGACGGCCTGTACGGCGTAGTTGGATCGGGCCAGTATGAAATGGGCGGCGTTCGAATTGATGGACTGCTGAGCCACGCGTTTCTAAAGCGGTACGCGTGGACGATCGATTTCGACGAACGCGCGTATATCTTCCGTTATTGAGTTTGCCGTGAGCGTACGAATCGCAAACCGACCATAGCGACGGCGCACCGGGGTTATTGCACGGAATAATAGGTGAGTGGCAACATTTCAGCCCTGATATAATGAGTTAGTCATGGAACAAATCACTTCGATAAACCCAAAGCGCATCGCTTGGTGCTGCACGGATTACGGCATTACACCTTCTCAGCTTGCGTCCGAGATCGGATTTTCTGCCGCCACAATGGAACGGGTCATGAGCGGCAATGCGGGACTTACGTTCAATCAGTTGAACGACGTCGCCGAGTATTTCGGCCGGGGCATCCTGTTCTTTTTGGAGGACCGGCCCGTTGACGAGGCGAAGGTCCACACCGCGGAATTCCGGACACTCGCCAATCAGAAGCCGGAACTATCTGCACACCTTCGCAAGTTAATCGAGCGCGTAGAGAGACAACGGGAGGTATATCTCAGTCTTCTGGACGAACTCGATGAAGCAGAGCGTCACGAGTTCAGCCCTCCGTCCGTTTCTCGAAAGGACATTCCTAAAAGCGCCGCGATAGCGCGGGAATGGCTCGATCTTCGAGAGAAGAACAACTTTGACTCGTACCGGTCCGCTGTTGAAGCCAAGGGCATCTTGGTATTTCGCAGCAATGGATATGCAGGCCAGTGGCAGATTCCCAAGGACGACCCCATACTGGGCTTCGCGTTGTACGGTCGTGTTTGCCCCACGATCGTTATAAAGAAACAAGCATCTGAAGCCCGTCAGACGTTCACACTTATGCACGAACTTGGGCATATATTGCTACACAAGCGAAGTCTGATTGACGACGAATACGACTTTCTCTCGCACGATACGCACGAACAGGAAGCAAACGCGTTTGCGGGCCATCTACTCGTGCCGGACGCGTTCCTGCGCGCGATCAGAGATGCGGAACGTCCAACGGATGTTGCAGATTATGATAAGTGGCTCGAAAGTAGACGCAAAGCATGGGGCGTAAGCGGCGAGGTTATTCTTCGGCGCTTGCTCGACGCCGGCAGATTACCCGGCTCCAAGTACACCGCGTACCGCAAGTGGCGCGAGACCCTTCCGCAACGCCGTGAGGCCGTCGGGTCCCGCGCATACAGGTATCGTGAGCCCCGGCACGTGTTTGGCGATACCTTTGTGCGGACGGTACTGGATGCGCTCAATGCCAATCGCATTACTCTTGCCAGAGCCAGCGCGCACCTCGACGGATTGAAGATAAGGGACCTGCATAGGCTGGAAAACCTCTATGCAGGTCTTTGATGCATCGTCCGTCATTTAGGCGTGGGACAACTACCCAATTGATCAGTTTCCGGGGCTATGGGAATGGCTGGGGGAACAGGTTGCAGAGAAGAAGCTTGTAATGCCAAAGGTTGCTCTCATCGAGGTGAAACACAAGACGCCGGACTGCGCGGAGTGGTTAAACGATCACGAAGTCGAGATTCTAAGCGCGAGCAATGCCATTGTGCAGGAAGCATTTCGTATCAAGAAGATTGCCGGAATCGACAATGACAACTATCACCCCAAGGGCATTGACGAAAATGATTTGCTAATCATCGCGACAGCAAACGTGTGCGAAGCGGAATTGGTGTCGGATGAGGCCCGCCAAGCCAAGCGGCCCGATGAACCGAGGAAGCGTAAGATACCGGCTGTCTGCGCCATTCCGGAAGTCTCCGTCAAGTGCATTTCCTTCATAGAGTATGTAAAACGCTCGGGAAGAGTGTTCCGCTAATGTCAGTAATCGAGATTTCCTCTTGAACGAAGCCGAAACACGCGCTGAACACAATGATCTCGCCCTCGCAATGGCGGGGTGGGGCGTTGTCGAGGGCAGCCGTACCCGTCGCGAATACTCGATTGCGCCGGGCCGCGTTGAGGGGCATGGCATGTGTCGTAAGCGATTAACCTACACTTTACTACAATGCAGCGAGCCTTCCTCGATTTTGTCCTCGCCCACTACGTCAACCTCGGTGTTGAGAGACTTGAGCAGCAAAAAAACTCGTCCCGCTGCTGCGACTGCGTTACAACGATTCCATTTCCGATGCCCGAGCCGACTTGGGCCCGGCGCCGGAAATCAACAGAACCTTCTCAACCTTTCAAGAATACTTATACCAAGATTTCGCATAATCTCGGAAGTGATCCACGCCTCGCTTACGATCAGTCTTCCCGTTGCATGCCCGGTGGGTTTTCACTCACTCGTGTTTTCCTATTTTTAGCAGCACTTCCGTCAATCAAACAGGGGTCGTTTCGCAAGCGCGGCAACATCAAATCTCATCCGCCAACGGAGTATGGCCTAATTCACGGCGGGGATATCTCTCCGAACAGTCAACTGAATCACCCTCGTTTCCCAATCTCGCATCCTTCGTCCAGTGCAACGGCATGGGCTATAGGTTAGAACGAGCGACGTACAGCGAATTCCATCGGCAGCGTTAACACCTCCGCGCCTCCGTGGCTGAAGTCTTCGCGCCGGGGGCGCGTTACTGCGCGAGTTTGATGAGGGCGTCGAGGCCGGGGGTGTCGGGCATGGCGCCGATGTTGGCGACGACGACGCCGACGATGGCGCAGGCGAGGCCGAGGCAGAGGACGACGGCGTAGACGGCGAGGGCCGCCTGGGCGAGTTTGCGCAGGGTGCCTGTCCATTCGCGGGAGACGGGCATGGACGCGATGGCGGCGAGCGGGATTCCCGTCGCGAGCATCATGAAGAAGAGGAAGCCCGTTTCGTCGGGGAGCCAACCCCAGTTGCCGGGGTAGACGAGTTGGGTACGGACGATTTGCACGTGGGCGTACGCGATGAAGAAGAGGAAGAAGCGGGCGCATGCGTGGAGCACGAGGGTGACGCCGGCCATCGCGCCGACGTTCTTGGCGACTTTGACGGGATCGATCGAATCGAGGCCCTCACCCTTTACGCTGTAGTACTGGTAGAGGTACAACGCAAGGTAGCCCCAAAGCACCACGGGAAGCAGAAACGGCACGAGCGCGAGCAGCACGGCAAGCGCGCGCACGACGGTCGGATCGAGGTTGAAGTAGCGGGCAAGGCCCGCGCACACGCCGAGCCATTGGCGGCGGCTCCACGCGAGCATGGTCTTTGGTTCGGACGTTTTCGCGTCGCGGATTCGCGCGGCCTGGCTGGCGGGGCTGCCGTAGCCGTTGAGCACGCGGTCGAGGTACTCGTCGCCGACGGGTTCGCCCGTGCGGGCGAGTTCGCGCTCGATGCGGGCGTTGAGCCGCGACAGCGCGCGCTCGCGTTCCTCGGTAGAGAGGTCGCGCAGTTGCTCGCCCACGTCGCGCAAATAGCGCGCGATGCGGCGCTCCTGCGATTCGGTCAATTCGATCGTGGCTGGCGGCATGGCGGGGAGTATAGCGCATGGGATGCGCGAAGCGAAGTAGCGAGACAGCGGGGCAGTTGGGAAGTAGGGGCGTAAGGAAGCCAGGAAGTCAGCGGTTGAAAGTCGGGAGTCGCACGTCAGGAAATGGATCGGAAAGTGAGGGAGCAAATGCAGCTCCAGTCGTGCTCGTGATCCTGCTCGTCATCGTACTCGTGATTCGGTCTTCGCGTATCGAGCATTCGATTACAAATGACGTAGCAGGAGCACGAGCACAATCACGACGCACGAGCACAAAAAAGCCGTGGGCGTGAACACGTCTGCGGGTCGTGGTACAGTGTGCGCATCATCGGGTTTGTGCGAGGGTCACGGGGAGGTTCGGTGCATGGTGTACGTGAAGACGTTCAAGGGATACGAGGACAAGCCGGCGGACATGGACAAGCAGGTGAACGACTGGCTGACGGCGAACGCGCACAAAATAAAGCTCGTGCGGGACGTTAAAGCGGCCATGAGCCACGAGACCGGCGGGCGCGCGGGCATGGGAGACTTGATTTATACGGTGGTGTACGAGGCGTCGGAACCGCTGGCGTAAGCTGTAGTACGCAGCCGAGAGGGACAGGCGCCGTGTTTCGCTTCCTCCTTCGCTAGAGCTATGGAGGACAAGCCGCGAAGCCTGCGCGAAAGACGGTGCCAGTCCCGGGTGACGCCCGGCGTGGAAGCCGGGCACTACGTGATTTGCACGTACAGCTTGGGGCGAACTGCGTCGAAGGCCGCGAGCGGCGCGGCGTAGTCGGCGATGATTCGCATGGGATCGTCGCCGCGATCGATTCGTTCGCGCAACGCGGACGATCCGGCCAGAACGTCAAACGATTTCTCCCACGCGAACTTGTTTGCGTGAACGCGTTTCATCGCGCAGAACATCGCAACGGTTGCCGCGAACGGCCGCGCCGCGGCGGCATCGGCGACGCCAATGCGAACGCCCTCGCATTCCTCGTCTTTGAATTTGGGGCTCGACGCTTTGCCGGGGATGCTGCGCGGCGTGTACACGATCGGTTCGATGCGCAACCCGGCGGTCGCCTCGGCGGGCAGCGCGGCGATGACGCGGGCCGCATCGATCCACGGCGCGCCAATCGTCGCGAAGGGCGCGTCGGTACCACGGCCTTCGCTGACGTTCGTTCCCTCGAACAGGCAGGTTCCCGTGTAGAGCAGCGCGGTCTGCGGTGTAGGGATGTTCGGCGACGGCGGCACCCACGCGAGGCTGCATTCGTCGAACAATCGCTCCGGTTGCCAACTGTCGAGGAGGTTCACGCTCAGGTTCAGTTTGCTGTCCTTGAGATCGTTTGCGCGAAACCATTCCGCGATTTCTCCCATCGTCATACCGTGGCGCGCGGGCACTGCACCCCAACAGACGAGGCTGTTGGGGTTCGCTGCGATCGGGCCTTCGAGCGTGACGCCGCCGGCGGGATTCGGGCGATCCAACACCAGCACCGGAACGCCCGCGTCCGCACAGGCTTTCAAGCACGCTTTCATCGTTGCGGCGTAGGTGTAGTAACGCGCGCCAACGTCCTGCAAATCGATGACGAGCGTGTCGATACCGTGCAGTTCATCCCGCGTGGGCGCGGTGCGCTTGCCGTAGAGGCTGACGACGGGTATCGGCGCCTGCTGCGCGCCGACTGACGCACCCGCCTCGGCCTGCCCGCCGATGCCGTGCTCGGGGCTAAACAGTCGCACGATTGTCACGTCGGGCGCTCGAGCGAACACGTCGAGAATGTGCCGGCCGAATTGATCGATGGCCGCGTGATGAGTAAGCAGTGCGACGCGCTTGCCGCGCAGATCGCGGAAGTCCTCTCGCACGAGACGGTCTAGACCGGTGTGCACGTTTGTGGAGTTCGGGTAATACATCTTGCCGATCGGCGTGTGGAACGATCGCCGCAGCGTCTCGTTATCCCGCGTCGCGCGCGACGGGTGACAGGTGTTGCTCAGAAGGATCGCGAATCGGCCGGCTTTTCGATCGAGCCACGCGCTCGTGCCGGTCCAACCCGCGTGGCCGGCAGAATCGCGCGCGGGCAAAAAGCCGAAGTTCTTTGTCGGCCATGCGTCGAGTTGCCAGCCGACACCCTGCCACGGCCACGCGGGCGTGACATTCAGGTTGAGCATGCGATCGACGGTTTCGCGCTTGAGAATACGATCCGTGAGCAGCGCGCGAATGTAGGCGGCCAGATCGGAGGCGGTGCCAAAGAGCCCTGCGTGGCCCGCGACGCCCCCCACGGCATACGCATTTTCGTCGTGCACCTGCCCGATCATCATGCGTCCGCGCCACGGGCATTGTTCGGTCGCGGCGCAACGCGTTGCCCACTTCGCCGGTGGGTTAAAGCGGGTGTCCCTAAGTTCGAGCGGATCGAAGATTCGCTTCTGACAGAATGCGTCGAGCTTTTCGCCGGAGGCTCGCTCGACGATGCGGCCGAGGATCATGAAACCGACATCGGAATAGAGCCAGCGCGTGCCCGGCGGCCACTTCAGCGGAATCGCCGCGTACCGTTCGAGCATCGCGTCAATCGTATTGCACTCTTTGTAGAAAGGCCGGCCGGGGTTGAGCCCCGCCGTGTGCGTAATGCAGTGCTTCACGGTGATCAGGCCAAACGCGGGAATGGGGAGATACTTCGATACAGGCGCGCCCAGATCGACTGTACCGTTTTCCGTGAGCAGCATGATCGCGGTGGTCGTAGCTACGACCTTCGTGAGGGACGCGAGATCGTACACGGTATCTGTCTCCGCCGGAAGCAAATCAGGAACAAGCTGACGCGCGCCGGTGGCGACGTGCGCATGCGTGTGTTCGATATCGCCGACGTATGCGACCGCGCCGGGCGCCTTCGCCTCGCGCACGGCGGATTCGAGCGCGGCCCTGACTTGGTCCTGAATCGATGGGGCGCCGTTCGCCATTATGCGGACACCCGCGCGAAGGTTTGGGCGAGCGCGTTTCGAAATTCGTCCGGGAAGGAACATGCGGTGCGCGTTGTCGGATCGATGCATCGAAGCTCCGCGACAGCGCGCGAAAGCGTAGTGTCCGATCGATCAATTGAAAAGTGCCGCAAGATGTTTCCGTCACCGCGTTCCGATAGCCAGGTTGTGACGGCGAGTTCATCGCCGAGCACGGCAGGGATGCGGTATTCGATGCGGCACCGCGAAATTTCGACGGCGAAGCCGCGCTCGCGCATGCGCGTAGGCGGCCAACCGCACGCCGTGGCCGCTTCGACGGCACAATCCTCGCTGTACGCGAGGTAGACCGAATTGTTCACGTGTTGCGCGGGATCGATGTCGCGCCACTCGACGCGCCGCCGCTGCACGTACGCGCCGGGCGGCGGAGACGGCGGGGCGGGAAAGCGTTCGCGCGGTTCCTCCGGCGGCGCACCCTCGGGGAAGAACGCGTCGCGAAACTCGGGCGTAATGCGCGCGGGCTTGCCGGTAGCCGACTCGATGAAGGCCCAATCCGTTTGCGCGCGCGCAACGAGACGATCATCTGCAACACAGTAGAGTTCGTATGCGCGTTTCGACAGCGCCTGGCGCATGTTTCTCACCCAGGTCTTCACGCGGACAGAATCGCCGTAACGCAGCGGCTCGATAAATTCGATTTCCGTTTCGCGCACAAGCCACACAAAGCCGCGCGACGCGTACCACTCCGCGCCGAAGCCCGCCGCGGCGGAAGCGTCCATCGCGGTTTCCTGAATGTAGCGGAGGTAATTCGTGTAATACACGGTATCATACGCGTCGCACTCGTAATGACGGACGCGAAATGTGCGTTCGTGGGTGCGAGGCATGGGTTACGAAAACGCCTTGATACCGGTCAGTTCGCTGCCGACGATGAGCGCGTGGATGTGTTCAGTACCCTCGTACGTAATGACCGTTTCGAGGTCGACCATACGCCGCATCACGTGCGACGCGGTCAGGACGCCGTGCGCGCCGAGGAGTTCGCGGCAGGTGCGCGCGATTTCGATTGCCTTGCGGCAGTTGTTCATTTTCGCCAGCGAGATCTGCGCGGGCTGTTCCTTGCCTTGCGCTTTCAACTCGCCGAGGCGTTTCGCGACGAGTTGCATCGATGTAAGTTCCGCGGCCATCCACGCGAGCTTGTATTGAACGAGTTGATGGCTGGCAATGGATTTGCCATCGAATTGGATGCGCTGTGCGAGGTAGGCGATCGTTTCCTCGATGCACGCCTGCGCGGCGCCGACAACACCCCACGCGATGCTGTAGCGCGCGTTGTTGAGACAGGCCATCGCTGCGCCGAGCGAGCGCGCGCCCGGCAAGAGCGCCGTTTTGGGAATCTCCACATCGTGCAGGAGCAACTCTGAGCTTTCGCTCGTGCGAAAGCTGACCTTGCCCTTGATAGGGCGCATGTCCATGCCGGGGCGGTCGGTCTCAATAAGGAAACCGCAGACGCGATCGTCGAGTTTCGCCCATACGAGCGCGAGGTCGGCGACGACGCCGTTGGTCGCCCACCGTTTGTGACCGTTGACACGATAGCCGTCCGCAGTAGGTTCTGCGCGCGTTTCCATTCCGGCGGGATTGCTGCCGAAGTTGGGCTCGGTAAGGCAGAAGCACGCGAGCGATTCGAGTTTCACGAGCGGTTGCAGCCAGCGCGTGCGGTGTTCATCCGAGCCGAACGAGTTGACCGCGTGCAGAACGAGGCCGCCCTGCACGCTGTAAATGCTACGCACGGTCGAACTGCCGCGTTCAAGTTCGCGCATCGCGAGGCCATAGGCCGTTGGGTCGGGCTTCGCTTCCAGCAGCAGCTCGAGCAGACCGAGCTTTGCCAGGCCGGGCAGGAGGTGACGGGGCGATTCCTCGCGATCGTGGAACTCGGCAATGCACGGCAGGACTTCCGCATCGACGAACCCACGAACGCGCGCTGCGACGGCGCGTTGGGCCTCGGTGAAGTCCGCGTCCAGCGCGAAGAGGTCTGTTGGATCCAGAGAGGAGGACATGTCTGCTTCCGTTGCGAGCGCCCATGATACCGAAAGTTCGTCCGCGTATGAAAAGTCGATCCGGCCAGCGGCCAATTCTTGAAAACGAAGATCGGCGGCGCGGCGCGCGTCAGGGCGCTTTGCGCAAACACCGTTATCGTGCGCCGCTACTTGGCTTGTTGCTTGAGGCCCAGTTCGCGCGCGAGGCCTTCCCACCGCGGGTCCGCGCGGAGGCCCGCGAGGTCCGGGTCGCGCCGCGCAATTTCGACGAGATCGGTGTCATCGGGGGCGAGCTTGGCGGAGGCGCGGAGCAGGCGGTCTGCGTCGCCGAGATTTCCTTGCTGCGCGCTAACGCAGGCGAGGTTGTACGGTGGAATCCAGGAATCGGGACGGAGCGTCGCGGCCCGTTGAAACAGGTCGATTGCTTCGCCGGGTTTCGATTGGCGTTGCGCGCATAGGCCCGCCTGCAGCAATGCGGCGAAATGGTTCGGCGTGGTATCGAGCACCTTGCGGTAGTAGGCCAATGCGTCGCCATATTGCTCGCGCAGGAAGTACAAATCGGCGAAGGCGAGTTGCGCGCGCGGCATCGTGGGATCGGCCTTGAGCGCACGCTCGTACCATAGTTCGGCCTCGGCGTTGTCGCCATTCTGTGCGGCGGTGAAGCCGAGTATGACCATCGACTCGACGAGGTTTGGCGCGATTTCGACGGCGCGCCGGCAGAACGTGCGCGCCTCGTCAAACCTCTTCTGTCTCACGCGAAGGACGCCCAGCATGTGCAGCACGCGCGCTTGGGAGGGATCGGTTTCGAGCGACGCCAGATACTCCTTCGCCGCGTCGTCGTATTTGCCCATGCGCATCAGGACGAGGCCAAGCACATTGCGCGCGGAAATGTGATTGGGGTTGGTGTCCAAAATTTCGCGCAGAAGCGTTTCACTTGCCGTATAGTCGCGCCGTTGCGCGGCGTGGCGCGCGTTTTCAAGCTTTGCATAGAGCGCCATACCGTCCTTTGGGTCCATGCCCACAACGGTATCGCGTTGGCGTTCTGTGGCCATGTATCCCAGCGCACGGAGGGTCTCAAGCGTCTCAGCGTCCATGGGGTTGGTTGGCGCGGTCTTCCGGAATGGGACCGAACCGTCAATGAGCCGCTGCAGTGTCGCGTCGAGGCGTTGCGACTCGGGCGTGGGCACAATGAAGCGGTTCGCCGCTTCGCGCGGGTCGGCGGCAAGGTCGTACAGTTCCGGTTTGGGCGCGCGAATGTATTTTTTCCCTTCATGGCGTACGGCATAGAGCGGCGCCATTCCGAACCCGACTTCCGACAGGAGCGACTCGGAATATTGCGGAAGCTGCGGCGGCGGGGCGTCTCCGCGCAGCGCCGGCAGCAGGTTCGCGCCTTGGTTGGCGGGAACGTTCGTTGCGCCGATTGTGGACAGGATCGTCGGGAAGAGGTCGATGCAGCTCACCGGACCGTCATACCGCGCACCGCGCGGCAACAACGCCGGATAACGCAAGACAAGCGGGACCCGCACCGTGGCGTCGTACACAAAGATGGCGTGTGTCTTTTCGCCGTGCTCACCGAGGCTCTCGCCGTGGTCGGCGGTGACTACGATGAGTGTGGAGTCGAGCGCGTTGGCGGTGCGCAGCGATTCGACGATGGCGTGAATGCCTTCGTCCGCCTGCGCGATTTCCGCATCGTACGCGGTAGGCAGCAAATGGCGGTTTGCATACCGCGATTCGTAGGGCTGGTGCGGATCGAAGAAATGGACCCAGAGAAAGAACGGCGCATCCGATCGTGCCACGCGATCGTTGAGCCAGTGAATGGCGCGTTCGGCGGTGCGCGGCGCGGGGCGGTCGCGGATCATGAACAGCTTCGGTTCGTCCTCGGCCCAGAGGTCGTCGTCATATGTATCAAACCCCTGCGACAAATTGTAGCGGCGACTCAATACGATGGCGGACACAAACGCGGCCGTAGCGTAACCATTCTGTTTCAACACCTCGGCGAGCGTGATGTGGTCGGCGTCGAGCGTATAGGCGCCGTTGTCGCGCACGCCGTGCGCCGGCGGCAAGAGCCCGGTCATGATCGAGGCATGCGCGGGGAGTGTGATGGGCGCGGTAGTGACGGCATTCGTACATACGATGCCGTCGTTTGCCAACGCGTCAAACGCCTGCGTGCGAGCGAGACCGTATCCATAACTGCCGAGCCGATCGGCGCGGGTAGTGTCGAGTGTGATCAAGAGGACGTTTGGGCGTGCGCCTTGTGCAACCGCGGGTGGCGCTCCACAGAGAACCCCGCAAACAACAAGTATGCACGTTGATTGCCGCATTTGCGCCCCAATCTAGGGAGCGCCTGCCGTGGAGTCAACTTTTCGGGCGCGGTCGTACATTGCACAAGGCGGTACTGTCGTACCGCACTTGAAGGCGCCTTCCGCGAGTGCATGTCCAGTGACTCGGCCAAAGGCTTAACGCTATAATGACTTTCCCTACTTTCCAAAACCGAGGGGACTTTTCATGCCTTTTTTTGATGTGGAACGGAAGATCGAGGCGGCGCAACTGCGCGTGCGAATAAAGGAAATCGGCGAGACAATCTACAGCCAGCGGCAGCCGATCGGGAAGATCGAGTATTGCGTGACGGGGAAACGACGCGGACCTGAACGCCAGCCCGTGAAGGGATGGAAACAGTTTGCCATCGGGCAACGCTGGGGAGGGTACGACCAGACGACGTGGTTCCGCATGCGTGCAGTCGTGCCCGAGTCGATGAAGGGCGGGCGAGTGGTCGCGCTGATCAATACGACCACGCGCCCGTACGTGCACGGCGCTCCGGACATGATCGAGGGCGGCGAGGCGCTCGCGTACGTCAACGGGGCTCCGATGCAGGGACTCGACCGCAATCACGACGAAATCTTCCTCGTCGAAAAGGCGAAGGGGGGAGAGCGGTTTGAGATCGCGCTCGAAGCGACACCAAGCACGCGACACGACCACTATCACCATTTTGCCTACGCCGACATCGCCGTAATGAACGCACAGGTGTGGGATTTTTACTGGGACAGCGTCGTTGCGCTGAAAGTGTGGGAACAGTTGGAAATGAATTCCACCACGGCGCGGCATTTCATAGCGTTGTTGGACGAGTCGATCTACATGGTCGATCTTCAGCACAAGGGGTCGCCGCAATACTTTGAATCGATTACGAAGGCGCAGCGGTACCTGCGCAAAGGCCTGAAGCGGTTCGAGAAGAGCACCGGCCAGGGCAAACTCATCCTCGCGGGGCATTCGCACATCGACACTGCGTGGCTGTGGCCCTTGCGCGAGACGCGCAGGAAATGCGGACGCACGTTCTCCACCGTTCTTGGCCTGATGGATCGGTACCCCGAATTCCACTTCTCGTGCAGCCAGCCGATCCAGTACGACTGGATCAAGACGCATTATCCCGAGTTGTTTGCGCGCATCAAAACGCGCGTGAAGGAGGGGCGGTGGGAGTTGTGCGGAGCGCCGTGGGTTGAGCCGGACCACAACATGCCCTGCGGCGAGGCCTTGATTCGGCAGTACCTTTACGGCAACCGCTGGTTCGAGCGTGAGTTTGGGAAGCGCTCGCACATCGCGTGGGTGCCGGATTCGTTCGGATACACGTGGTCGCTGCCGCAGATTATGCGCAAAGTGGGGTTGACCGCGTTCGTGACGACCAAGATCGACTGGTCGCAGTTCACGCAGTTTCCCTACAACATGTTTCATTGGGAGGGCGTGGATGGCACGCGCATTTTCGCGGTAATGCCGCCGATGAACTACAACGGGAATCCCGTGCCGAAGGACCTGATTGCACAGTGGACACAGTTCAAGCAGAAGGAATTCGCGGAGGAGATTCCGTTCGCGTTCGGATGGGGCGATGGCGGCGGCGGACCCACGATGAACATGATCGAACACGGCCGGCGGTTGAAGAATGTCGTTGGTGTGCCGCGGTGCGAATTTGGCCGGCTCGAAGACAGCGTTGACCGCATGGAGAAGCAGGCGTCGAAGTTTACGTTGCCGGTGTACAACGGCGAGCTGTATCTCGAGTTGCATCGCGCGTGCCAGACAACCCAGGCGCGCGCGAAACGCTACAACCGAAAATGCGAAACCGCCCTGCACGATGCCGAGTTTTTCGCGGCGTTGGCGCACCGGAACGGTGCGAAGTACGACCACGCGAAGCTGTGGGAAGCGTGGAAACCCGTGCTGACCAATCAGTTTCACGACATCCTGCCGGGGTCGTCGATCACGGAGGTGTACGAACAGACCGACCACGACTACGCCCAGGCGCTGAACATTGCCTCCGCGGTTCAGTCCGAAGCGATAGAGACCATCGCGAGGCGAATCGATACCGCAGGAGAAGGTGAGCCGATCATCGTGTTCAACACGTTGAGTTGGGTCCGGGACGGCGTGGTGACTGTCGAGATGCCGAGGAAATCGGCCGCCGTGTCGGTCGTGTCCCCCTGTGGCGGCGTCGTTCCCCATCAGTGGGTTGGAAAGAACACACTTCTGTTCGAAGCCCAAGGCGTTCCTCCCTTGGGTTGGGCAGTGTATCGCATTGTGCCGCGTACAATTCCGGCATCGCGCTCTGGATTGTTGAAGGCCAATGCGACCGGTATGGAGAACGATTTCTTTGCGGTGGAGATC
This sequence comes from Candidatus Hydrogenedentota bacterium, assembly GCA_013359265.1. NCBI lineage: Bacteria > Pseudomonadati > Candidatus Hydrogenedentota > Candidatus Hydrogenedentota bacterium. Next base: position 134,542 of record JABWCD010000007.1, on the reverse strand, counting down.
GATCTGTACGGACGCATCACACAGATCTACGACAAGAAGGAGGGGCGCGATGTGTTGCCGAAGGGCAAACGCGCGAACGTGTTGCAGTTGTTCGACGATCGGCCGCACCTGCACGATGCGTGGGACTTTGATCACAACTACGAGCGGACAATGTGGGAACCAAAAGCCGCGGAACGCATCGAGGTGGTCGAACGCGGCCCGGTGCGGGCGATCGTGCGCGTGGTGCGCAAGACCGAACGCAGCACGATTGTCCAGGACATCACGATGTACGCACGGTCGCCACGCATCGATTTCGTCACCAAGGTAGACTGGCGCGAAAAACATGTTCTAATGAAGGTGGCGTTTCCCGTTGACGTGCGCGCGTCGAATGCGACGTATGAAATTCAATATGGGACCATCGATCGACCGACGCATCACAATACGGCGTTCGACCGCGGACGCTACGAGAATACGGCGTTGCGCTGGGTGGACTTGTCCGAAGGGAACTACGGCGTGACGCTGCTGAACGACTGCAAGTACGGGCACGATGTGAAGGAAAACGTGCTGCGCATGTCGCTATTGCGGTCGTCGACCGATCCCGACCCGGATGCGGACCAGGGCAGCCACGAGTTTACGTATTCGTTGTATCCGCACCCGGGCGACTGGCGCAACGGCGCCGTGCTGCACGGGCTGGAACTCAATACACCGTTTGTTGTCTATCAATCGAAAAATTCACGCGGCACCATGCCTTCAGTGCATTCATTGGTGGCTGTTGACGCCGCAAACGTTGTTATAGATTGGGTAAAGAAACACGAAGATTCGGATGCGATTATCTTTCGGCTCTACGAAGCGCACGGCCACCGCGGCCCGGTGACGCTTACGTTCAGCGAGAAACCGCGCAAAATCTACGAGTGCGATTTGATGGAAGAGAACGACAGGGCGGTGCGCTTCGCGGGGAATTCGATTGAACTTTACATAACACCTTACGAGATAAGAACGATTAAACTCTTTTTTTGAGCAATTGATACGGCGCTTATTGCGGTACACTGACTGGCGGGAGGCTATAGATGACCGCACGACTTGAACGGGCCTTCAAAGAGGCGTCCAAGTTGACCGAGACTGAGCAAGACGGTCAAAGACGGCGCAAATGAGTCATTCCGATTGTTTCGCAACAATCCACGCCGTCCGAGTCTGCAATTCAAGAAGGTTCATGCCAGAAAGCCGATCTACTCTGCGCGAGTTTCGTCCAATCATCGCGCCGTAGGAACACTTGAAGGCGACGCGATTGTCAGTTTTGGATCGGCCCGCACGACGAATATGAAGCTGTGCTGGCGCGCCTATAGAGTCGCGTTGGGACCTACAACTGCGTCGCGTTGCGCTTCTTCAGCTCCTGTACGGCGTGGCGGACGTCTTGGGCGCGATCTTTGGGGATGACGAGGACGGCATCGTTCGTGACGACAACGACAAGGTCTTCCGCACCGACGACGCCAACGGCCATTGTAGCGGGGCCGGCGTCGTTGTAGACAATACAGTTTTCCGAATCAACGACGATCGGATCGCCGACGGTCACGTTTCCGCGTTCGTCTTTCGAGTAAGACCGATCCAGCGCGGTCCAGGCGCCTACGTCGTCCCACGGAAATTCCGCGCGGGCCATCGCGACGCGTTTCGCGTGTTCCATAAGCGCGTAGTCGATCGAGATATCGTCGAGCGACTCGAACAGCGTGCGCACCTTCGCGGCGTCGTCCGCGCGCATGGCCTCGACCATGTCGCGCACGGCTTTCGACAGTTCCGGTCTCGCGGCGTCGAGCTCGGACAGAAACGTCGAGATACGCCAGAAGAACATCCCGCTGTTCCAGAAGTAATTGCCTTCGGCGATGAAATCCTCCGCGCGCTCTTTACTTGGCTTCTCGTGAAACGCACGAACCGCGCTCAGCATGATTTGTTGCACCAGCTTGCCGGTGCCGTCACGCTCGATTTGGATGTAACCATAGCCGGTCTCCGGTCGCGTTGGGACCACGCCAAGGGTCACCAATACGGCGTCGCGCTCCGCGGCGGTCATCGCCGCATTCACCGTGCGTCGAAACACCTCTGGCTCGCCGATGTCGTGATCCGCGGTGGTTACCGCGAGCGAGATGTTCGATCCATCGCCGCCGTAGCGCGCCAACAACGCGGCCGCGGCGTAGGCGAGCGCGCCGGACGTGTTTCGCTTCGCCGGCTCGGCGAGAATGTTTTCGCCCGGAATCGCGACGCCGGCGTCGCGAATCGGACCGGCCAGATGTTCGCCGGTGATGACGTACACGTGCTCCGCGGGAATCAACGGAGTAACCCGCGCGATCGCTTCGTCAAGCATCGATCGGTCGCGGCTCGTCAGGTTGAGCAATTGCTTCGGTCGGTCTTTGCGCGATAACGGCCAAAAGCGCTCACCCGTACCGCCCGCCATGACGACAGCGGCGCGTTGAATTGTACCCATGCAGTCGTGCTCCAGTTTGGGCGGGTATGGTAGCGAACGCGCGCGAGGCGCGGCAATGCGCGCGCTCGAAGAAGGATTTACTCGGATTCCGCCGCGATGCTCGCGTAGTAGAAGCGGTGAATGGGCAGCGGCATTTCGGAGTCCGCGCCCTTGGCGTCTTTCCAGAGTATCTCGTTGAGGGCGAACATCGGCGCGAGATCGTAGGTGGAGAAGTCCATTTCGGACGATTCCCTGGCGCCCCACGCGGTTGCGACATTCTTTTCTTCCAGATCGACGTTTGGCTTCACGTGCGTGTAGGGCGTGAGGTCGGGCGCGTCGCCGAGCGACGCGTACATGGGCGTAGCTGCGGCGTCGAACTGGCTCATCGGTTGCAGCCCGAGCAGGAGCTCGATCGTGCGCAGCATCGCGCTCGTCGTGTAGAGCGTGCTATCGACCGTCCCACGCCGCACGTAGGGGCTGACTACAATCCCGATGGTCCGCCGCGCATCGACGTGATCGGGGCCGTCCTGTGCGTCGTCCTCGATCGTGAACAGCGCGAGTTCCGGCCAGTATTTGCTGTGGGAGACCCGGTCAACAATCATGCCCAACCCGTAGTCGTTGCTCGCGACGGACGCCTTTGGCGTGATCTCGCCGGGCTTCGTGCCGCGCGTGTGGTCCTCGGGGAGCGCCATGACAATGAGGTTTGGCAAACGCATCTCCGGGTCCGGGCTGTCGAAGTTCTTTTCGTACTCATCGAATTCTTTGATGAATTCCGCCGCGTTGTCGTAATCACGCATCCCCCACGAACCGTAATGGGGCGCGATGTGTCCGGCCAGGTTCGGTACGCCGTCAATGGCTTTCATCGCTTCGCCTTCGCTCTGGCGCGACGCAAATTCGCCGTAGTTGCGATACGTCAGGCCTTTTCGGGCGCATTGGTCCCAGAGGTAGCCCGCGCCGGGAAGCATCGCAGGCGCGCGCGGCGAGTCGCTGTGTCCGCCGTAACCCGCGGGCCAGAGTTTCTCGGTGTAATCCGTTGCGTACGCGGCGTTCGACCACTGATGCCCGTCTACGCTCACCTCGGCATCGCAATACAGATTGTCCAGCAGCACGAACTGCTCGGCGATGGCGTGATGGTTCGGCGTGATGTCGCGGCCGTAGATCGTCAGGCGCGGATCGCCGTTGCCCTTACCCATGTCGCCGAAGACTTGGTCGTAGGTGCGGTTTTCCTTGATGATGTAAATGACGTGCTTGATCTTCGAGCCTTCGCCCACCCGCCGCGGCACCACGCTCGGCGCGCCCGTGTTCGGCTTTGCCAACGCCAGCATTTCGTCGTTGTACGGGCAGTTCGCGTAGGCCTGCTGTGTGAGTTGGCGCAGCTTCCCCTTATTGGCGGGAATGTCGACAATGTTCACAGACCCTTTCATGAGCGTTTTCACCGTTCCCTTGCCCTCTTCGCCGTCAGGGAGCGGACTGTGCGGCCCGCGGATGTTCGAGTAGGAGCCGTCGCCCTTCGCGTTGCCGATGTACAGTTTTGAGTCATCCGGGCCGATCGCTACGGCGGACGGATACCAGCCCGTCGGAACAAACCCCAGCACGTCGCTCTCACCCGCTTCTTCGACTTCGACGACGCAAATGTTGTAGTTGTCCGCGTTGGCGACGTAAAGCGTTTGGCCTTCGGAGTCGAGCGCGAGCGAGTTGGGCGTCGAACCTTCCGGCGCGTTCGGATAGAGCGACGTGACAATCGTTTCGGTCTTTCTTCCTGTTGCGGTGTCGATCACGAGAACGGCGTTGTCGTTCGCGCAGCAGACGAACAGGCGGCCATCCGGATGCATCAGCAAATCGTTGGGATTGTCGCCGACGCCGATCGTCGCGACGACCTCCTGCTTCTCCGTATCGATGACGCTTACGCTGTTGCTCGACCAGTTCGAGCAGTACATGCGCGATCCGTCCTTCGACAACACCAAATCGCACGGCGTTTGTTCGGTCTTCATTCGCGTGACGATTTCGCCGGTCGACGTATTAAACACAACGACGTTGTTCGCCGTGCGGCTCGCCGCGTAGAGAATGTCCTTCTGCGGATGGTGCGCCAAACCCGCCCAATAGATTTCCTTGGGATCGATGGTCTCCATCAGATTTCGGATCGGCTTTTCCGATAATCGCCCGTCCTTGTACTCGAACTCGTATATTGGCGCCCGGTTGTCGTCCTTCTTTGTGTTTCCGCCCGAAACGTAGAGTTTCGTGCCGTCGGGCCGCCACGCGAGCCCGAACCACGAACTCGCCAACGGGATGCGTTGAACCGCCTCGTCCGTCACCGTATCAATCACGACAAGCCCGTGCGGGTTGTAGCCGCCGTGCTCGGCAATCATCGCCTTACCGTCCGGCGCGGGCTGAATGTTCAGGATGAGATCCTCGGTGGGAATCGATTTGCCCAGCGGGGTGATGCGCCAACCGTTCGGCAGGTAGTAGCCGCCTTCGATAGGGCCGGAAAACCGCGGTTGGCCGTCCGCGGCAAGACACGCCACACACACCAGTACGAACGCACCCATGGAAAGCCCCTTCTCTGAGATCGCCGTGAATTGTTGCCGCGTGAAATCATACGGGCCGCGCCGTCGCGCATGCAACGGCCGCACGCGATTCTATTCGGCCTTATGTTAATCTGGCGTTAAACCATTTCGAGGGGGTCAATGCCCATGCGCCGTACACACCTCATATACGCATCTGGAATTGTTCTTGTCTTAAACGCCGTGGCGGCCGCGCAGGATGCCGCGCCACTCGATATCGGTTCGCGTTTAGAGTTGTTTGCGGACACGTATGTCATCGACAAGCTTGACGGCGCGCAGCTTCGTCTGCAATCTCCCGTTCCGGCGGAAACGGTGCTGGAATTCGACAAACCCTGGGAAGGCGAGTTTTGCGCTTACGCTACCGTCATCAAAGACGCCGATCGCTACCGGTTGTACTATCGCGGGCTGCCCGAATCGGGCGCGGACGGGTCCGCGGCGGAATCGACGTGCTACGCGGAATCGACAGACGGCATCCACTTCACGAAGCCGAACCTCGGGTTGTTCGAGGTGTTCGGCACGCGCGACAACAACGCCATTCTCCACGGGTTTGAGCCGCTGTCGCACAACTTTGCGCCGTTCGTTGACACGCGGCCCGATGTCGACGCGGCCCAGCGTTACAAGGCGCTGGGCGGCACATCGAGCACGGGCCTTGTCGCGTTTGTGTCCGCCGACGGCGTCAATTGGAGAAAGCTCCGCGACGAGGCGGTTATCAATCAAGGAGCGCTCGATTCACAGAACGTTGCATTCTGGTCCGAGAGCGAGCGGCAGTACGTATGCTACCTCCGCACCTTCGATCAGGAGTCAAAGGTGCGCACGGTGAGCCGCTGCACATCGAAGGACTTCGTCACGTGGACGGACATCGCGCCCATGGAATTCGGCGGCGCCACGCCGGAGCACCTTTACACCAACCAGACAACGCCCTACTTCCGCGCGCCGCACCTGTACGTCGCCATTGCGGCGCGCTTTATGGAGGGCCGGCGCGTCGTATCCGAAGAACTGATGGCGCAAATGGGCGGCCACACGAAGTACAGCGGCGACTGTTCGGACGCCGTGTTGCTGACGACGCGCGGCGGCACGCACTACGACCGAACCTTCATGGAAGGGTTCATCCGGCCGGGGATTGGCATGAACAATTGGACCTCGCGCACCAACTACCCCGCGCGCGGCGTCGTGCCGACGGGCGAGAGCGAAATGTCCATGTACGTGCAGCGTAACTACGGCCAAAAGTCGCACCACCTGCAGCGCCTCGTGATGCGCACCGACGGCTTCGCGTCCGTTCACGCGCCGTACGGCGGGGGAGAAATGATCACGAAACCGCTCACCTTCGACGGCGTGAGCCTTGCGATCAATTTCTCCACTTCCGCCGCGGGCAGCGTGTGGATCGAGTTGCAGCGCGCTGACGGCACGCCGATTCCGGGATTCACGCGCGAGGAATGCGACGAAATCGTCGGCGACGAAATCACGCGCATCGTGACATGGAAGGGGGACGCGGACGTTTCTCCACTCTCGGGAGGACCGGTGAGGGTACGCGCGGTACTCAAGGACGCCGACCTCTTTTCCGTCCAATTCATGCCCAAAATGCGCGTGAACTGGTGACGGACCGGAGCGCCACGGGGGACCTCGGACGCCACGCTCCGTGGCGGACTTGACGGTACGAAATAAGTCGTATAGTCTGCGGGCGTCGGTGCAACGAAATTGCGGAGTTGCACAAACCATTCCGGAGGAAGTGATGCTGTATCGAGGCCATTCTCTAACGATGATGTTCTGGACCGTGCTCGCGGTTTACGTTTCTCCAAGCGCACTCGCTGGAACTCCGTCGGAACTGGCGTGGTCAACGTATTTTGGCTCGCCGAACCATACGGAAACCTGGGACACCGCGGTTGACCAAGACGGCAACGTGATTGTCACAGGCGCGACCATGGACGGCCTGCCCGTGACCGCCGGGGCCTACGACACAACCCACAATGGGGAGGTCGATTGTTACGTCGCGAAGTTCGACGGGACCGATGGCTCGCTATTGTGGTGCACGTATATCGGCGGGACGGGGCGCGACGAAGGCAACAGCATCTTGCCGCTGGACAACGGCGACATCGTTATCGCCGGAAACACGCGGGGCGGCTTCACGGTGCCCGAGGGCCCATACGATACCTACAACGGCGGCTACTACGACGTGTTCATCGTATGTCTCAGCGGCGACGGCACGACGCTCAAGGGCGGCATGTTCCTGGGCGGAGCGAGCACGGACGAATTATGGGAACGCACGCGAATGGCGGCGGACGCGGACGGCAACATCTATCTGACCGGCCAGACATTCTCGAACGATTTTCCCGCAACGACCGGCGCCGACGACGAGAACCTCAGTGGGTCGAGCGACGCGTTTGTGGCAAAGGTGAGCGGTGATTTTCAGACCATCGTATACGCCACGTATCTCGGGGGGTCGAACATCGAGGTGGGCAAAGGCCTCGTCATCGACGACGAAGGCAATGCTTACGTTTGCGGTATGACCCAATCGATCGACTTTCCGGCAACGCCAGGCGCCTACGACAACGAATACGCCGGCGAGTGGGATGCGTTCGTCGCGAAGCTAAATAACGATGGGTCGGACGTGGTCTGGGCGACGTTTCTCGGCGGTGTCTTGCGCGACTATGCGTGGGACATCGCGCGGGAAGAGAACGGCAAGCTGGTGATCGCGGGCAAGACGCACAACGCCGACTTTCCGGTCACGCCAGGGGCGTATGACGAGACGTTCAACGGGCCATACGACACCGGCGACATCTATGTCGCGCGGCTGTCGGCAAACGGGAGCAAGCTGCTCGCAGCCACGTTCGTCGGCGGAAAGAAGGGCGAGATTGCGCTGGGCCTTGCGCGAGACGCGGACGGCAACATCTGGCTTTCGGGCGAGACAGAGTCGCACAATTTCCCGCTCAAAGGAAACGCGTTTCAAACCGATCCGAAGAACAAGACGCCGAACTGCTACATCGCGGCGGTGAACAAGAACCTGTCGAGGCTCGTGTTCGGCAGCTATCTCGGTGGAAAAGGGATCGACATGGAAGGGCATATCGCCGTCGGCAGCGACGGGAATCCGGTTGTGTCGGGGAACACTTACTCGACGAAGTTCCCCGTGACTGAGGGCGCATATCAAATGGACCTTCCGGGATTTCGGTCGTCGTTCATTACGAAAGTCCAATTGCCGTCCAAGAAATAGTCGCTCCCAGAGATCGTTCGTAAGTGACGGTTCGGCTTGCAGTTCGAGCGCGTCGATACAACACGGCAGTGTCCTGCGCGCTGTCCTAACCGAAATTTAGCTTTGACGAAATCCATTACAGGCTGTACTCTCGATGCGCGTCCACTGAAACGGTCTGTCCTATATCGGCAGGGTCTAGCGGTTGGCACACACCGCGGGGTTTGGAGGGTTCGGCATGGGTACGAATCGGGCTGGGTCCACATTCGCGTTTCTAGTTATCGTCATTCTTGGGTCAAGCGCAGTCCGCGTGCAAGCCGCGGACAACGCTAGCCCGCCATCGGGCGAAGCCGTCTATTACTACAACGGCGCGTCACGCGTGGACGTTGTGCTGTCGCTCGACGAACTTGTGGTCGAGGGAAAGTCCGGGGCCAAGTCTGTTCAGTCGGTCGTACCGGGTGCGACGGTGAAGTCGGTGCAGGGGTCGACAGGCCAATTGGTAACGCTGCAGGGCAAGTCCGCTAACAGAGCGGCGTTGCAGCAGGTGGCGGACTCGCTCGGGACGGGCGGCTATTCGGTGAAGGCCGTGTTGCGTGCATCGCGGGGCGGCGAACCGATGTATCTCACCGACCGATTGAGCGCGAAGCTGGCTACGAGCGCGAAGCTCGAAACCGTGCTCGCTACGAACAACCTGAGCGTTGTCGAGCAAGTGACGTATAGCGAGAACACGTACATACTTCGAGCGAACGGTGCCGGCCTGTTGGCGTCGCTCGAAGCGGCGAACAAACTCTACGAAAGCGGCGCGGCGGTCGCGGCATCGCCGCTTATCGAACAACAACGCGCAAAGAAGTTGGTCCCAAACGACACGCTCTTCCCAAACCAGTGGCACCTCCGCAACACGGCACAGCCAGCGGCGGGCGCGGGGGCCGTCGCGGGAAATGACATCAACGTCGTGACCGCATGGGACAGCGTGGATGGCGCCGGCGTGAACATCGCGATCGTGGACGACGGACTCGAGACCGGTCACGAGGACCTGAGCGGAAACGCGCGGACAGATATCGACATCGACATCAACGGGGGCGACAACGATCCGAGCCCGACCGCGGCGGACACACACGGCACGCCGTGCGCGGGGCTTGCGGCGGGCGTCGGCAACAATGCGCTCGGTATTACCGGTGTGGCGTTCGATGCGGATCTCGTCGGCATACGCCTCATCGCCGCTCCGACAACCGACTCCCAGGAGGCGCAGGCATTCAACCACCAGGTCGCGCCCGCACTCCCGGCGGACCGCGTCCACGTGTCCAGTAACTCGTGGGGGCCAGCCGACGACGGCGCTACCCTCGAGACGTTCGGCACGCTGGCCGGCTTGGCAATCTTAAACGCGATTGCGAACGGTCGCGGCGGTCGCGGCACGGTGTTTGTCTGGGCGGCGGGCAACGGTTTCTTCAGCGGCGACCACTCCGGATACGACGGCCTGGCATCCAGCAGATATACGATCTCGGTTGCGGCGTCCGGCGCGGACGGCAATGTATCCGGATACAGCGAACAGGGCGCGGCGTTGTTGGTCAACGCGCCATCGAGTTGGACCGGCTCCGGGATAACGACCGCCGACCTTACCGGCGCGAACGGCGACTCCCCAACCAATTACCAATCGACGTTCGGCGGCACTTCCGCGGCATGCCCGATCGTCTCGGGTACCGTTGGTTTGGTGCTCGACGCAAACCCGTTCCTCACGTGGCGCGACGTCCAGCACTGCCTCGCGGAAACCGCAACGCAAAACGATCCGCTCGATCCGGGATGGTTCACGAATGGCGCGGGCATGAACTACAGCCACGACTACGGCTTCGGGCGCGTGGATGCGTCGGCTGCCGTCGCGGACGCGGCGACTCGGTTTAACGTGCCGGGCGAAGCGACGCCGCTGACAAGCAGCGAGGCGGTTGCGACGGCGATTCCGGACAACAATCCCACCGGGGCCACGCGGTCGCTGGCTATCTCCGGTTCGCCTACCTTCGTGACCGAGGCGGTCGAAGTCACGGTGAACGTCACTCATCCAAACCGGGGCGACTTACAGTTCGAGTTGACCTCGCCCGACGGGACGACGGCAATTCTGGGTACGCCGCGCCCCAACGACGTGGCAGCCAACTTCAGCAACTGGATGTTCACATCGCTCGTGCAATGGGGCGAGGACCCGAACGGTTCGTGGTCGCTCGAGGTCTCCGATAACGCGGCAGGCAACACGGGTTCGCTGACGAGCTGGTCCATAACCGTACACGGTTACATACCCAATGCGGATCAAGATGGCGACGGCATCCCCGACGTGGTCGAGGGAATCGGGGACGCCGACAACGACGGCATCCAGAATTACCTCGATCTGGATTCGGATGGCGACGGCATCCCGGACGCGATCGAAGGCACCGCGGACGTGGACGGCGATACCATCCCGAACTTCCTCGATCTGGATTCGGACGGCGACGGGTTCAGCGATCAGCTCGAGAACAGTCTTGGATCGGATCCGTACGATCCGTTCGATGTGCCGAACGTGCCGGTCAATCCGTGGCCTTTGGTGCTAGCGCTATTGATCCTGGGCGCAATGGTGTTGCTCCTCAAGGCGCGGCGCGCAACCTTTGCGGGGAGATCGTCCGCCTAATCTCGCACCGAACGGGGCACATCGGATTCAGTCACCACTAAGTTCAGCCGCATGTCGTGCGGTCCGGTAGGAATTGCGTCAACCAACTGAAATTCGTACGCGAGACCGATAGACAGGCCGCCGAAATCGTGCAAAAAACGGTCGAAGTATCCGCCCCCGTAGCCGATGCGGTGACCCTCGCGCGTGAATGCGATTCCGGGAACGAGGACCACGTCGGCGCGTGAGGGGGCAACAACCTTGCATCGCTCCGGTTGGGGTTCCGGGATGCCGTACCGCGAGCCGGTCAGGTCATCAACCGAATCGATTTTCCGCCACGCAAGCACACGGTCCGGCAGGCTTTGCGGACAGGCGACGATTCGGCCCTCCGCTAGCAGCCGTTCGATGATGGCCCGTGTGTCAACCTCGTTATCCTTTGCCGAAACGTAGGTGAGAACGCGCCCCGCACGCTGGAACTCCGGGAGTGTCCACAAACGTTCTCGGACGAACCCGGATCGTCGAGCGGCCTCGGCTGAATCCAGGGCGCGGCGTTCGTCGAGCAACCGCCGGCGGATTTCGGACTTGGTCTCCATTTGTCCAAGCGTACCGGCAATTGCCTCCATGCACAATCTTCCGGCGCGTGGAAAGATTTGCATGATGGCTTCGCATCGAACACTACACTTCGTGCTTGTGTTCGTACCCGTAATCGTAATCGTAATGGATACTTGCAGCGCGGCGGTTAAGGCGCCGCCGCCTTGGCACACCCATTGCTCCTTCCCACCTGGACCTGTCCCATAGCGGGTCCAACGTGAGTGGTTGGCCCGGCTAACGGTTGCGCTCCCCCTTAAGCGCCGCCGTTCATCCCTGAAACGCCGGCCGGGCCTCCAAGATTAGCGCCTTCGGGCGATGCCATAGCACGGGGGCGAATGCCCCCAAGAGGGAATTGGGGAATGATTCAGGGTCTCTACGCGGCCGCGTCCGGCATGATTGCCACGGAAGATCGGCAGGCGGTGATCGCGAACAACATCGCGAACGCCGCGACCGCCGGTTTCAAGCGGCAAAACGCCATCAGCGAAGGGTTCAAGGAAATCTTCCTGGGCAGCCTTGGCACCGCCGCGCGCCTGAACGCGGAGCGCGGCCCCGGCGGCGGCTTGGCATTGACCAACGTATACACCGACTACGCGACCGGTCCCATCGGCATGACGGGAAACCCGATGCATGTCGCGTTGCAGGGCCCGGGTTTTATTGCCGTGGAAACGCCCGCGGGCGAACGCTTCACGCGCAATGGCGAATTCTCCATAAACGCCGAGGGACAACTGACCACGTCGGACGGCTTCGCGATTCTGGGCGACGGTGGTGCGATTGAAGTCAACGGCGGCAGCGTCGAGTTCGATTCGAGCGGCGCGGTGCTTGTAGACAACCAGTCGGTCGGTAAACTGCGCATCGTCGAATTCGAGAACCCGAACCTGCTCGAACGCTACGGCCAAAACTTGTTCGCGCCGGTCGAGAGCGCGGGCGGACCGCGTCCCGGCGATAACACATCGGTCGTACCGGGCGGTCTCGAGGGATCGAACGTGCAGGTGCCGTTCGAGATGGCGCAAATGACGCTGGGCTTGCGCGTGTACAACGCGAACCAAAAAGTCATCAACTCCGTTGACGAAACGATGGGCCGGCTGATCAACGAAGTCGGCATGCCGACGTAGCCGCTATAGGCGGATCTGCGATTTCAAATCTCAAATTTGAAATCGGAATCAGAATCGCGAACAGGAAAGAGAAAGCACGATGATACGCGCGCTATTCACCGCGGCGACCGGGATGATTGGCCAACAGACCAACATCGACACGATCGCCCACAACCTCGCGAACGTAAACACGACGGGGTTCAAAAAGAGCAAGGTAAATTTTCAGGACCTGCTCTACGAAACGGTGAAGCCCGCAGGCACGCAAACCGCGAGCGGCCAGACGATTCCCGAGGGCATTCAAATCGGACACGGCGCAAAGCCCGCCTCGGTGGCAAAGTTGTTCACGCAAGGGAATCTCATTCAAACCGGGAACGCATTGGACGTAGCGATCGAGGGCAATGGGTTCTTTGAGGTCACGCTGCCCGACGGAACGCCGGCGTACACGCGCGACGGCAGTTTTCGCCGCGATCCGAACGGTAACCTGGTTACCATTGACGGATTCCCGCTGCAACCCGGAATCAGCATTCCGAACGACGCCGAAGAGGTGTCGATTGGCAACGACGGGACCGTCTTTGCCAAACAACCCGGCAGCGCGACACCGACGAATCTTGGGCAAATTCTGTTGATCCGGTTTCCGAACAACTCCGGGCTGGACGCGCGCCTTGGTCATAACCTGCTGCGGGAATCCGAGGCCTCCGGCCCCCCCATACAAGGCTCCCCCGGCACGGAAGGCATTGGCTTCCTGAATTCGGGTTTTCTCGAGAATTCGAACGTACAGGTCGTCGAGGAAATCTTGAACCTCATCATCGCGCAACGCGCGTACGAGGCAAACTCGAAGGTCATTCAAACATCCGACGAGATGCTGCAAGTTGCGAACAACGTGAGGCGGTAACCAGGGTGAGGCGGTAGCATGACGAACGCAACACGATACGCAGTGCGGTGGCTGGTGTTCACGGCGCTGACCGCCGCGTTCATCGCCGTGGCCGCGTCCGCGGACACGATCATGTTGAAGACCGAGGCGTATGTGAAGGGACCAATGGTCACCCTTGGCGACATCGCGGACATCGCGGGGCCGAACGCGGAGCAACTCGCGGCATTGGAAGTCAGCAGCGCGGCGTCCCCGGGATCGTCGAAGCGCATTGACAGTCAATTGCTGAAAATGCGGTTAAACGGAGCGGGTGCGGAAGGCGTCGAGTTGCAGGGCGCCGGTAGCGTACTCGCGACGACACTGTCGCTCGATCTCTCGCGCGAGGTGCTCACCGACGATTTGCGCACGTACATTCAAACGCAACTGCCGTGGAGCGACGCGGAGACCAGCGTCGATATTCTCGTCGAACCCAATCCGGTGACGGTGCCGGAGGGCGAGGTAGCCGTGCGATGGATGGCTAATCCGCAGTACCGTTGGGTCGGCCAGGGTTCGTTTCGCGGCGATGTTGAAGTGGACGGCAAGGTGAAGCGGACGGTTTTTGCGCAGGCGAACATCGAGGCATACGCCGAAGTGCTCGTTTGCGCGTTGGACATTCCGCGCGGAAAACAAATCGGCGCGACCGATCTGCGGTTTGAGAAGCGCGCCCTGTCACAGCAAAAAGGCGACGCGATTCAGGACCTCGACGAGATCGTCGGCATGATCGCGCGCGACAGTATGTTCATGGGCGAGACGGTCTCGCGCCGTTCGCTCGTGCCGAAGCAGGTTATCAAACGCAACCAGACCGTGTCGGTCGAGGCACAGGCGGGCGGGCTCGTCGTGCGTTCGCGCGCAAAAGCGCTCGACAACGGCGGTGCGGGCGACGTCGTTCGCCTGATGAATCCCGACTCGAAGGCTGAGTTCCAGGGCCGTGTGCGGCCGGACGGTACCGTGGAGGTGATGCAATGAACCGTGTGCAGAGTTGGATAGGCGGCGCGCTGCCCGTACTCGTTGCGTCAGTCGTGTTCGCGACAACCGCGTTCGCGGATTCGCTGTTCACGCAGAAGGTTGCGGAACAGGGGACGCTTGTGTCGTTGAAAAAGAAAAAATTCGAGCCCGGCGACATCATCACCGTGATGGTGCGGGAGAAGATTCAGGCCTCGACAAACTCCAACACCAATACGAAAAAGGAATCGGACGTGGAGTCCGAAGCGAACGAGAACGACAACGAGTTTCTGGTTGCGGAGAAGCCCGATGGTTTGGGCATTCTCGATCCGGAGAAACTGCCGAACTGGGCCATTGGCACGAAGAACGAACAGCGCACGACGGGCCAGACTCAGCGCCAGAACCAGTTGGTAACGACGATCACGTGCACCGTCAAGGAGATGTATCCGAACGGCACGTTGCTGATTGAAGGCGAAAAGGTCGTTTCGGTGAACCGCGAGGACTCACGTATCTACGTTAGGGGCATTGCGCGCGCACGCGACGTGTCGCCGAACAACGTCATCGATTCGACGCAACTCGCCGACGCGACGATCGAACTCAAGGGGCGCGGACCGCTGTGGAACAACCAGCGGCGCGGATTGCTGACCAGGTTCCTCGATTGGGTCGCGCCATACTGATGACATGAACGGAGCGAACGCGCCAATGACATCGCATTTCAAACGGTCTAGCAGGTTATTGTCGCTCGCTATGCTCTTGCTGGCCGCGTTCCTGTCGTTCACGGCTCAGGCCGCACGCATCAAGGACCTGTGCGAGGTGCAAGGCGCGCGCGGCAACCCGCTCAAAGGGATTGGGCTCGTGGTGGGTCTGGCGGGCACCGGCGACAAAAACGTTGACGCGCTGCAACGGCAACTCCGCTTGCTCGAGCGGCTCGAAATCGAGGTAGATAAGCTCAAGGACCTGGTGTCACCGAATACGGCGGTAGTCATCGTCGATGCGACGCTCCCGGCGTTCGCGAAAGAGGGCACGCGGATCGACGTGCGCGTGAGTTCGATTGGCAACTGCCAGAGTCTCGAAGGCGGCACGCTCACCGAAACGTTCCTGTATGGGCCGGGCTCCGCGGACGGTACGGTCTATGCCATTGCCCAGGGGCCGGTCTCGGTCGGCGGATTCAACGCGGAAAGCGCGGGGGGCGGAGGAGGCGCTGCGGTGCGCAAAAACCACGTTACCGCCGGGCGCGTGCCGATGGGCGCGTACGTCGAACGCGAAGTGCCTTCCACCATCACCGACGGAGAGCGCGTCACGCTTCTGTTGAAACGCGCGGACTTCGCGACCGCCGACAATATACGCCACGTAATCGATGACAAGTACGGCCCGAATTCCGCAAGCGCGCTGAGCGCAAGCACAATTACCGTGCGCATACCGGAATTGCACCACGCCGATCTCATATCGTTCATCGCCGAACTGGAGGAGATTACCGTTCAGGCCGATTTGCCGTCGCGTGTGGTCATCAACGAACGCACGGGCACGCTCGTCGTGGGCGGCGAAGTGATGATCAAGCCGTGCCAGGTAGCGCACGGCAGCCTCACTATTGCCGTGGCCCGCACGCCTGCCGTAAGCCAGCCCGCGCCGTTCTCGAAGGAAGGGCGAACCGCCGTAACGGCGACCACTGACCTCGAAGCGAACGAGGAACCGGGGGCACTCATGCCCGTGCAGGGCACTTCCGCCGCGGACATTGCGAACGCGCTGAACAGTCTCAAAGTGACGCCGCGCGACATGATCGCAATCTTTCAGGCGCTGCGCCAGGCGGGCGCACTCGACGCGGACCTGGAGATCATGTAGTGCTGTATGTCAACCCGCTCGATTCGGCCTACGCTCGTGGCCTCGATACCGGTGCGGCGCCGGACCGTAAGAAACTGGCCTACCGCGAACTCGAACACGCGTTCCTCAAGCAATTGCTCGACGAAATGTACAAGTCCGTGCCGAAGGACGGACTGCTTGGGGGCGGCGTGGCGTCGGATTACCAGCGCGACATCTTCAATGACGCCCTCAGCGGCGCCATGGCCGATAGCGGCCAATTCGGCATTGCCAGGCTGATGGAACAACAAGACTTCATGGCCACGTACGGAAAGACCAACTGGAAGCGCGACGTGGCGCTGCGGGCAATCGGCGCGGCGCTCATGCGCACCCCATAACTCTGCGCCCGGCCCGGTGGGCCGCCCTCAAGTCCCGATTCGTTCTGCCGATAAAGAGGAAGGCGCGAGGAAGACGATTGTGGACGAATTGTTTGAAAAGCTTTGCGGCGGTCTCGAAGACGAAATCGAACGGCAGGAGACTGTCCTGGCCGTGTGCCGCGCGCAGATTGACGCGATTGGCGCGCGCGATCTGAACGCGCTCGAAGCGCGCACCGCGGCGCTGGACATTCTTGTGCGCGAAGCAGCGCACGCGCAGGCGTCGCGCGCGGGCGTGATTGCGAAGGTCGCCGTTCAACTGGGTCTGCCTCCCGACCGCCGTACGTTGTACGCACTTGCCAACGCCGCGCCCGGACCGTGGAACGCGCGCCTCCAGCACATCCAGTGTCGTCTGCGGAAGACCGTGAACGAAACACGCCGCGTCGTGCGGCTGAACGCGCGGACCATCCGGCGCTCGCTCGATTTCAATCAACGCCTGTTGGCGTGCATCGCGATCGCGCCATCGTTGCAGCCGGCCTACGGCGAGCGCGGCGCCGCGACGGCAGTCACCGGCGAACCCGCGTTGATCGATCAGCGGGGCTAAGATGGGCGTCGGGCGCGTAACATCGCAAATCCTTGTGCAGCGGGCGCTGGCAAACCTGCGGTACCAGAACAACCGCATCATCGATCTGCAAACGCAATTGGGAACGGGATTGCGCGTGAACAATCCCTCCGACGATCCGATCGACGCGCGGCGCGCCATCAACGCGCGCGCGACCATCGCGAAAAACGAACAATACATCCAGAACATCGCGTCCGCCGGGCCGCGGCTCGAGGAAACCGTGACGTCCCTTCAGACGCTGACGGAGAATGTGCTCCGCGCGCGCGAGCTGACCCTGCGCGGCGCGAACGGCACGAACGATCAGAACGCGCTCGATATTCTCGCGGAAGAAATCAATCAGATTCTCGAAGGCGTGGTGAGCACGGCAAACCATCAAACCGGCAGCGCCTACATCTTCGGCGGCACGCGCACCACCCAACCTCCATACGAAGTCACCCGGGACGTGAACGGCAACATCACGGCGGTGACGTACGTCGGCAACGCGGACGACATTAACGTGACGATTGGCGACGGCGTTGATGTGGTCATCAACGAGCCGGGGTCCGTCGTGTTTCAGGGCGCCGAAGACATTTTCCAGACCCTGATTGATATTCGCGACAATATGCTCGCCGGCGATCAATCGAGCCTGCAGAACGCGCGGCTGACCGAACTCGAAGGGATTCGCCAGCAACTGGGCCAAGGCATCGCGCGCGTCGGCGCTGTGCAGAACCGATTCACCGCGTCTGAAGCGGAACTGGAAGACTTTCAGATTCAGTTACAGCAGGTCTTGAGCGATTCAATCGATGCGGACTTTGCCGATGTCGTCCTGAATCTCAACGCACAGAGCAACGCGTTCCAGGCCGCGTTAAACGCTGCCAGCCGCGTCATTCAACCGAGCCTGCTCGACTTCATTCGCTGACCGCCTATCTACTCCACCCTCTTTTGCTTGATTATCGGCAACCACAGCAGGGCTACCAGCCGCTGACTGATGCGGTCCCGGAACTGATCGAGGCCGATCGCCATCTCGGTGTGCCCGTCGCGCGGCTGCGCGGTGTATGTGCCGCAGAGGCGATCCCACCACGGCAGATTGAATCCGAAGTTGCTGTTCGTTTCGGCTGACACAACCGAATGATGGACGCGGTGCATGTCGGGCGTAACCACTACAAACCGCAACGCGCGGTCGATGGTGAGCGGAATGCGCACATTGCTGTGGTTGAACAATGACGTAGCGTTCAACGCGACCTCGAACGCGACTACGGCCTCCATCGGCGGACCAAGCAGCGCGACTGCCCCCAGCTTGATGCACATCGAGAGCGCGATTTCACCAGGGTGAAAGCGAAGCCCGGTGGTCACGTCGAAGTCGACGTCCGCGTGATGGACGCGATGAAACCGCCAGAAGAATGGCACGTAGTGAAACAGCACGTGCTGGACGTAGACGATGAAATCGAGCGCGATGAACGACGCGGTCAACGCCAGCCAGTACGGTGCGTGAACCATGTTGAGCGCGCCCCAACCCCGCACCGCGGAAAGCTCCGCCATTCCCACCGCGGCGATTGGAAACAGCAGGCGAACGACCAGGGTATCGATCACAACCAGCGACAGGTTCACGAACCAGCGCGGGCCCTTGCGGACCGTTAGCGCACGGCGAGGCCCGGCGAGTTCCCACAGCGCCATGATTGCGAACACGCCAACGGAGCACGCCAGCCGAATCTGAGGCTCGTATTGCATGCGGATAGCTTATATCATTGCGCAGGGCAAGGCTCGGCCCGCGCCTAAACGAGGGTTTCTCTCATGCTAATGACCGCGTCCAGTGTCTTGATCGCGGCGGTGGTCGCCGCCAACGCCGACGCAAACTGGCTTACAATCTCGCCCGGACCTTCCCGGGACGAAGCGACGGTCATCCTGCCTCCCACCCCGGTTGGCGGCGGTCTCACCTATCTCCTTGCTTGGGAAATGCGCGTCGAAGGCGAGAAGACATGGCGCTTTCGCGCAGATTTCGCAGGCGTAGCGGTCCATTGCTTTGGATCAGACGGAAAATCGCGGCATACGATTGAAAAGCAAACCAGTTGCTGGCAGACGCTCGATTGGCAGTCCGCGTGGATAGTTGTCGAGCCACCGCGTGGCACACATGCGATTGATGCGGCGATGGCTATCGTGTCGAAAGAAGAGTTGCCCGGACGATTCCGCGTGCGTAATGTTCGGCTAATCGATTTGGCGGATCCGATTCCGCTTTCGGACAACGAAGGCGAGCTTAACATCGCAGTCGCGGGCTACGGCAAGCGACACGTACCCGCTCGCGTCTACATCGTCGACGAGCACGGCGAAGGCGTCGTTCCGGCATTCACTTACGCCTACACACAAGGTACACGCTGCTTCGAACTCATCGATCCGCGTCTCGGGCGCATTGCCCTGCCGGCGGGCCGCTACACGGTGCGGGCAATGAAGGGCTTTGAATATGCAATCGCGGAAAAGCAGGTCGATGTTCGATCGGGCGTGCGAACGCACATTTCGCTAAACCTCGAAAGGAGCGCCAACTGGGGCCGCCGCGGATGGTTGTCTGTCGATCATCACACGCACCTGTTCCGTCACGGCGGTTCCCTGTATCCGATGATGGACCTCAACGATGTTTACGCAATCGCGCAAGCGGAGGGTATCGGCTATCTGCCGTTCCAAGGCGTCGACCGGGCGCTGGAACCGGACGCATTGAGACGAAGCGAATCGTTCCACGCAAGCTACACGCAAGAGTTGACGCGCAATTATTGGGGACATATTTGCCCTATATTCGACCGGACTGTTCCGTCAATCGCGGGGACCGGGAACGCCGCCCCGATGAACATGGATTACATCACTGCGATTGGCTCCGGCCGCGGCGCGGTCTCCTACGCGCATCCATACGGGCCGCTGCGAACCGGCGAAGAGGTTAGCGCACTTGCCGATCCAAAGGCCGGCCTCATCGCGCGCGAATGGCCAATCGACGTAGCGCTGGGCGTCCCCTGCGCGATCGACATGCTCGCAAAAGAAGATGCGCGCGGCGAGTTTGCGCTGAAGCTCCGCGACTACATGCGTTTGCTCAATCTCGGTTTTCGTTGCGGGGTTGCCGGCTCGACGGATTTTCACCTCGACCAGGGGCGGGAGCCGATCGGCGGACTTCGCACCTACGCGCGCACTTCAACGATCGACTGGAAGGCCTTTGCGGCCGCGTACAACGCGGGCGAAACTCTTGCCACCAATGGGCCGCTGATTGAAGTTGCCGTCGAAGGATGCATGCCTGGCAATACAGTGAAGCTGGACGGGCCCGGCCCTGTGCGCGGTAAAGTCGAAGCGCGAAGTTTGTGGGGCCTCACGCGCGCGCAGCTTTGGATGAACGGAACGATGGTTCTTGAAGTGCCGGCGACTGGCGGCGCGATTGGCGGTAAGCGCGCCGTCGACTTCGACCTATCGATCGAACATTCAGGATGGGTTCTTGCGATTGTCGAGGGGCCAGCGACGCCTGATGTCATGACCAGTCCGGAAGGCAAACCGTGTGTCGCTGGCCAGTACGCGATCACGAGTCCGATCTACATCGATGTGCGCGGTTGTCCTGCGCCCCCGAATGCCGAAGCGGCGGAGTACTTCGCGGGCTGGTGCGACGCGGTGCGGAAGGGATTCGATACGCTGTGTGCCCAGCAAGCCGAGGCTGGAATAGCTGTGCCCGATGAGGTGCGCGACAGCATCCATAAGCGGATCGATAAGTCGCGAAAGATATTCAGCGATAAAGCGGGTTAAGTTGCATGCTCGTCGATCCCCTGGTCTCGGTACGCTCGTCGCGCTCGTGGAGTCTCATTGTACTTGTATTCGATACTCAAGAAGATCGAGCACGAATACGATCATAAGCACAAAGTTCGGCAGCAGCGAATCATATAGCGCGCGAGCGCTAGGTACGAAAAAGATCCGTTGCTACGGCTTCCGCAGCCGCGGATGCGGCGCCATCACCGCGAGCACCGTCGCCGGCTCGTTCGAGTTGTTCGTGATGGCGTGCTCGATCCCTGCGGGCGCAATCGCCGTGAAACCGGGCGGCAGCGGGCGCGTTGAACCGCCAATCTGTACCTCGCAGGTCCCGTGAGCGCTTGGTAAATCTTGTCTTCGTCGTTGTGTACGTGCGCGCGCTGACTCTGACCGGGCAGCAGGCAATAGACATCGCAAAACAGCCGGTGCGATTCGTAGAGGTTCACCTTCTGATACTTTTCCTCCGAGAACCGCGCGACGGCGCCGGTGTCAAAGACGAATTCGCTCATTATTGGAAGCTCCTTTCCTTGCTCGCTGGCCGCGCAACCCGATTGTACGGGTTTGCGGGGCGGTCGCAAAACGGGACGGACGGGACTAAGCACGAATGTTCGATTGCTCGATTTCGAACATAGACGGATTGACCAACATGCCACCTGCGACACTCGCAAACAGAGCGACAATGCAGTATGGTGACTGATACACTTTGCCGGTCGGGGAGTTGCTGGCATGTGGAAACAGACCATCGATCCGCTGGGGGGGCTCGCGTTGTCCGCGGCGGTTGCGTCGCTGCCGATTGTGTTCTTGTTCTGGGCGCTTGCAGTCAAGCGCATGAAGGGACACTGGGCTGCGCTCGGCGCGCTCGCGATGGCGTTCGTTGTCGCGGTGGCGGCGTTCCGCATGCCGGCGCCACTGGCGTTATTGTCCTCGTTTCATGGCGCGTGCTTTGGTATCTTCCCGATCGGTTGGATCGTCTTCTGCGCGGTGATGCTGCACACGATCATGGAGCGCACCGGCCAGTTCGAGGCGTTAAAACATTCGATTGCCACGCTGACAACGGACAAACGCATTCAGGCGGTGCTCGTGGCGTTTTGTTTCGGCGCGCTGGTCGAGGCGTGCGCGGGGTTTGGCGCGCCCGTGGCCATGTCCGCGGGTATTCTCGCGGGGCTGGGGATTCCGTTGATAGAAGCGGCGGAGTTGTGTCTCGTTGCGAATACCGCCCCCGTCGCGTTCGGCGCGATCGGCATCCCGATCCTCATGGCGTCGAATGTTTCGGGAATCGACCAGATGGCGATCTCGCAGATGGTCGGGCGCCAATTGCCAATTCTCTCGCTGATCGTGCCGTTCTACGTCATCGGGATCATGTCGGGATTGAAGGGCATTCGAGAAACGTGGTCAACGGCGCTTATTGCGGGCGCTTCTTTCGCGGTCACGCAATGGTGGAGTTCAAATTACCTCGGCCCGACCCTGCCCGACATTCTATCCGCGCTGGTTTCGATGGCCGCCGTCGGAATCTGGCTCACGACACGCAAGCGCGGGGGGGGAACTCGAACTGAAGGCGCAACCCCGCATCACAGTCCACTTTTTGCATGGAGTCCATTTCTCATCGTTTGCGTGCTGATGATCATCTGGGCCCTACCAGACGTAAAAGCGTTGCTGGATATGGTCACGCGGAAGGCGCCGGTCTTGGGGTTGCACAACGCGATCGAGTCCGCTACGACGGGAAAGCCCATCGCGGCGGAATACACAATCAACTTGCTGTCCGCCGCGGGGACCGCGCTCTTTATTTCCTGCGTTGTCACGGCGCTCAGCCAGGGATTCAGCCTGCATGAATTGTGGCGCACTTACGTCGAGACTTTGATCAAACTCAAGTACCCGCTCATCACGGTCGGTTCGTTGCTGGCATACGCGTATCTCGGCAATGCGTCCGGGATGACCGTAACACTGGGCACCTTCATCGCCGGCACCGGCGCCATGTTCGCGCTCTTTGCGCCGCTGCTGGGCTGGCTCGGAGTGTTCATTACCGGATCGGATACGTCATCCAACGCCATCTTCGGAAAGCTCCAGGCCGTCACCGCGGAAAAAGTCGGGATTAGTCCCGTGCTCACAGTCGCGTCAAACGCGAGCGGGGGCGTAGCCGGCAAGATGGTGTCGCCGCAATCCATTGCGGTCGCCACGGCGGCGACGGGATTGACCGGACAGGAAGCCACGCTCTTTCGCCGGACGGTCAAACACAGCCTTATACTCGTTTCGATCGTCATGGTGCTAACCTATCTACAGTCGAACGCGCTTTCGTGGATGGTGCCCGAGGCGGCTGCGACGCACGTCTCCGCGAAGCACGGAGCAAACTTGGGGCGCGCGGCAATCATTCTCGCGTGTGGAATCGTGGTTTCGCTCGCAATTGCGGCGGCAGCGCGCAATGGGGAGCGCACAAGCGAATCGAAGCATGATTGAAGTACTCGATTTTCATAAGCACTACGACGGCGTGTTCGCCGTAAAGGGCCTGACCTTCACCGTGCAACCAGGGCAGGTGCTCGGCCTGGTCGGCCCAAACGGCGCGGGCAAAACGACGACGCTCCGCGCGATGTGCGGCATCATCCCGCCGACGCGTGGCGTGCTGCGCATTGGCGGCCATGACGTCCGCGCTGACCCCGTTGCGGCGAAGCGCATGCTCGCGTACGTGCCCGACGATCCGAAGCTCTTCGACGTGCTCACGGTGTGGGAGCACCTGCGTTACACCGCCGCCGCGTACGATGTGCCCAAATGGGAGGTCGATGCGGAGCGCCTGCTCAGACAGTTCGAACTCGAAGAAAAACGCAACACGCTCGGCGCGGAACTGTCGCGCGGAATGCGGCAGAAGCTGGCCATTTGCTGCGCGTACCTGCACGCGCCGAAAGCGTTGCTGCTCGATGAACCGCTGACCGGCGTCGATCCGCATGGCATCCGCACGACAAAAGACTCGATTCGCGGCTACGCTCAGGCCGGCGGCGCGATCATTATGAGTTCGCACATCCTCGATCTTGTCGAGGACCTGTGCAGCCACCTGCTGATATTGCACCGGGGCGAGTGCCTGTATTTCGGGACGCTTACCGAGGCGCGGACGGCGTTCGACGATTTGCATGGCGACGCGACGCTCGAGGAAATCTTCCTGCGCGCGACGCGTATGCCCGGCGCGTCACCCCCACCGCTTGATTCAGGGGCCTAAGGGCATGTTCTTGCCGCGCGGACTTGTCGTGCTCAAGCTGCTTGAATGGCGCGGCTTGGCGCGCCGGCTGTTCAAACAAATGAAGCGGCCCGCGGGCGCGCTGTTCGTCGTGGTCTACGTCGCGATGTTTGCGCCCGCGGTGCTAAACAGCCTGCTACTGAACCGGTCGGAATCCCATGTCCCAATTGACTGGGTGTTGCGGATCGCACCACTCGGCATCGGAATGTTGTGCGTGCTGTCGATGCTTGCGCCGGAATTGCGCGTCGCGTTCAACTTCAAACCGGCCGAAGTCGACTGGCTGTTTACGGGACCGTATTCGCGCCGCCAGCTCATCACGTACAAGCTCTTCGGCGCAGCGTTTGGCAGCCTGTTCATGACGGTCATCTTCTTTCTCGCGACGTTTGCGTTCTCGCCGACACGGCTGCCGATGTTCCTGGGCATGTACCTCGCCGTCCTGTACGCAACGCTATTCAGCACGGCGTATTCAATGCTCGTGCAGGCGGTGTCCGTGCGCGTGAAATACCTCGGCTACGGCATCGCGGCGGCCATGCTCGGATCGCTCGGCTATGCACTCTTCACGGTTTTTCGCGACCTGTCGAACGCCGCCGGCGTGCAGCGCGACCCCATGCTCCTGGCTGAACTCGTGTTTCAACATCCGGTCATCCATTGGATGCGCATGCCATTCGTTCCGTTTGCGCACGTCATGGCGGCGGACGGCGGGACGGTTGTGTGGGCAATGTGGACATTGCTGACTGCAACGATGGTTGCCGCGCTTTACGCGATTATCCTTGTGTTGGACGCCGATTTTATGGAAGCGGCTATGGCGCGCAGCGCGAGACAGTACGCCGCGCTCGAACGGTTCAAACGCGGCCAATTCATCTCTGAACGCGCGATCACGCGAAAGCGCCGCTGGTCGCTGCCGGACCTGCCGCGACTCGGCGGTTTCGGACCGGTAGCATGGCGGCAACTGACTGCCGCGACCCACGGGTGGGGACGCCGTATCATCGAACTATACGTTCTGTGCATCGTCGGCGGGCTTCTCCTTCGCCGCTACGACGTGGACGAGGCCGTGCGCGATGTGTCGTTGCCCGCGTTGATGGGGATACTGGTGTATATCACCGTGCTGGGCGTGAACTTCGTCCGTTTCGATTTCCGGTCGGATATCGATGTCATGGACGGACTCAAAACACTTCCTGTTGGCTCGCGGCAGATCGCCGCCGCGCAATTGGTCGCTCCTTCGCTGGTGCTCTCCGCGGTATACCTCGCCATCGGTCTCGGCTCCGCGATAGCCGTTAACCGGCCCGGTAACGTGATCGCTATCGCTGTGCTCGCGCTACCGTTCTCCGCACTCGTTATCGGTATGGAGAACGTCACGTTCTTGCTCTGGCCCACTCGGATGGCGTTTCAACAAACGATGGACATTCAGCACGTCGGGCGCTCGTTCTTCGTGCTGATGGTGAAGTTCCTGATTCTCGCGCCCGCGCTGGGACTGGCGGTGGCCGCGGCGCTGGCGTGCGGGTTCCTGCTGAGTTCGTGGACGCTCGCGTGCGCCGTCGCGTCCGCAATCATGATCCTTGAAGCGGCATTGACAATCCCTGCGATAGCCGCAGCGTTCGAGAAGTTCGACCCGAGCACGGACACTCCGCCGTAGAGCGGATTGGGTTCTACCGGGTTACTCGCCGGTGTAGCCCAAATTCTTCAGTTCCTCGATCGCCTCGGGGGAAAGGTGTTGCGCGGCGGAACGCGTGCCAGTCTGTTGCACATACCAGATGCGGAACCGCAATCCCGTCGCCGGATCGGTCGAGACTTCCGGCTGCGGGTACGCTTTCGCCGCGGGATCGAGCACTACGCGGAACGCCTTGCCCGTGGCGACAGGCTGGTCGCCCAGTGCAACCGAGAAATCGGTTGGCGATTTGATCGTCAGCGACATGCGGCCGGAAGTGCCGACCGTGCGCACAATCAGTTCGTCGCGCTTCGCGCGGTCGATCTTGCCGACGTTCAGCGTCACGCCGCGATCGGTCACGTTCATCGCGGTCACGTCCTGCCCACCGAGCAGTTCCGCGGACTCGATTACGTCCTCGGTCGAGATCGTGACCGTGCCCTTGTAGTCGTGCGCCGGCGTCTCGAACGCGATGTGCCAGCCCTGCGGATTGACCTTGAAGAACTCTTCGAGCGGCGGGCGCATGCGCGCGACCTGATCCGGTTGCGAATCCGCGAGATTGTTCGTTTCCCCGGGGTCCTGCGAGACGTTGTAGAGCTCGTACGTCTCGGGGCGCGTGCGGATCAGTTTCCATTCCGTCTCGCGCACCGTCTTGTGGAGAAAGCGCTGGCTGTACCCCTGCTCCTTGGGCGTCTCGTCACTCCGCAACATGCGCAGCATGCTCTTGCCGTCAAGACCCTCCGGCGCCGGCGCGCCGATTACATCGAGTATCGTCGGCATGATGTCCACCAGTTCGACGACCGGCTTGAACCGCGTGCCCGCGAATTGCGCGTTCGGAAACTTCACAATCATCGGGATGTGAAGCGACGGCTCGTACACATTGCCGTGCCCGAAGGTGCCGTGCTCGCCGAATTCTTCCCCATGATCCGCGGTGACGATGATGAGCGCCCGTTCGTAAAGACCACGTTTCTTCAACGACTCGAACATTTCACCCAGCGACGCGTCGACCATGCGCAGCGCGTCGTCGTAGAGCGCCTTACAGTACTCGATCTCCTCCTGCGTCATCGTAACTTCGCCCGCATTCGCGGCGTTCAGAAAGGCTTCGGCATCCACCATGTCGCGTTCGGGGCGTTGAAACGACGGGGGATTGGCGAATTCTTTCGCAAAGTGCAGGAACTTCGGATCCTCGGGCCCGTACGGCAGCCCGTCGAACTGCTTTGCGGGCTTCGAATGCACATCGAAGTTGTGCAGAAACAGAAAAAAGTTCGGCGCCTGTACCGCGTTAATCCAACTTTCCGCGAACCGGTGCGTCTCTTGAATTTTCCGGAAACGCCAGTCCGGCGTGTTGTAGACGTCGAACCCGTGCGAGAACCCGCGCCACGGATACAGCCAGAATGTGAAGCCGATAAATCCACCAGTGACGTATCCCGCATCGCGCAACGTTTCCGGTAAAGTCACCGTTGATTCGGCGAGGTTCGCATTGGGAGTTACGCCGTGGTGCTTCGGGTACAGGCCCGTGAACATCGACGCGTGCGAAGGAAGCGTCCACGTCTCGACGGAAATCGCATTCTCGAACAGCACGCCCTCCTTCGCGAGCGCGTCGAGGTTCGGTGTCGTTTCGCGGTAGTGGCCGTAACACGAGAGATGGTCCGCGCGCAGTGTGTCGCACGACACAAGCACAACCGGGACCGCCGCGCAGTCCGGTTCCACTGCTGCAATGCGCGGATCGCCCCAGCAGGCAGGGCTGGCCGGCTTGTCGTTTACGCCGGATATGGTAAAACGGATCGTCGCGCGTTGCCCGGCGAAACCGGACAAATCCGCCTTGAACGGAATCCAATTGCGGTGCGATTCGTCCGTTGTCGGTGTTAATGCCTGATCCAGCAGCAGCACACCCTTTTGTTTGTCGGTGTCCATCGTCGCAACAAACCGCGCGCTAGCGCTGCGTCCGTTCGCCCACGTGTCCTCCGGCAGGCCGATGTACGTGCTCAACGACGCGTTCGCGGGAATGGTCAACTTCCAGGGCGGCTGCGAACCAAACGCGGCCTCGTGCGTCTGCGCCGCGATCGTAATGCGCGAGGGACTCTCGGGCGCAACGAACCCCAGCTCCATCGATTCAATCTCGACGTCTGCAGGCAGATTGCTCGGCCGGAGCACCAGACTCTTCACGAGGCCCACCCAAGACTGCGCGGTGAGTCCGCCAAGGGGCACGCGATACGAGTGAATTTCGTTATCGGAAAAGATCGGTATCGTAAGTCCCTGGCTGCGCATCGATGACGGTTCGACATCCGTCGTCCATGTCAATGTGCAGTGTTCACCGTTGTTGACGCGCATGCGAATGCGCAATTCGTTGTAGTCCTCCGCGCGGATGCCGAGTCCCAACATGGCTGTAACATTAGGTACCCCCGCACTCGCGAGTATGAACAGCTTGCCGTCTTCCTTGCGGGTGGGGCGCGGCCCTCGCGGGTCGTCACTCGATCCGCCAGACCGCGTAATCACGACCATCGACTTCGCGGGAATGACGTACGGGTTGCGTTCGGCGCTACGCAACGCAGCGAAAAGGTCCGTGGTGTACCGGTGTACAGCGCCCTTACCGTCGAGCGTTTTCGTCCCCGGGGACTCGACGACGCGCCCCGCCTGCGACGTCGGCCCAGCGCTGCCCCGGCACTGAGAGACTAGAATGGCAATGACTACCAGTAGCCCCGTTGCCAGTACACCGGATAGGGGAGTTGAGAATCGTTTCATTGAGGGCAAGTGCATTTCAAAGGAATGTAGGAAGTTGGTCTGTGATGACGCGCACCCTACCCGACTGCTCCATCCAGGATCAACCTGGGTGCGCGATTGCAGGGTCTACTGCTTCTCATAGATGTGCGTCAAAACGTGCCCGTCGCGCAGGATTTCAACGCGCCACTGTTTTTCCTTGCTCAACGTTTCGGTAACCTTGTCCATGCCCACGGCAAGCACTTCTTGCAGGTGCATGTCGTTTACGCTGAGTATGACGTCGCCGTCCTGAAACCCCAGTTTTCGAAGCAGGGGGTGCTTGCCCAGGTTGTTGCCGGCGACACCAACGCGGCCTTGCTCGTCGGTATGCTGCCGCGGGTTGACCTCGCCGAGAATGCTGTGACCGTGTTCACGCCAGAGCGGTCGAATCTCGTCCCACGCCAACGCAAAGTGTAACTCGCCTGCGGAATTCGACGACGCGATATGCGTGCGCATGTCACCCACGGCCAGCGCGTAGTAGTCGTCGCGCACGCGGATTTCTGGGCAAGCCGGCAACGTGACGGGGCGGAGGCTCGGTATCGGATCGTCGCCATCTTGTACGCGCACCGAGAATGAAAACGCGCCGGTATGATTGACCGTCTTCAAGAGGACCGTATTGCGTCCTCGCTTCAGCGTCACGCCATGCACGTCGCCGTCACGTTTGAATGCGCGCGGGTTGAGCATCAATGACGCCAGGTTTTCGTTCACCCATACCCCGTTTACCCACAGTTTGCAGCCATCGTCACTTCCGACCTTCACCCATGCGTTCACGTCGGTGTCCACCTCAAATTCGGAATACGCATACACGACACTATTTGGAAGCGGACCAAACAGCGATGTCAGCCGCACTTCGTGCGTCACTTCGCTGGCGCGGCACGCCAACCACCGCGCCTTTCCATTTGTGCCATCGTACTCCGCCGTCGTGTCGATTCCGGTCTCGGGTGGGTACGCGCGGTCAAAACCTGCGCCGTTCGCAAAATCGAAGGGCCCTACGATGAGCCAATGATGCAAATATCCGTCCGCTTGCAGCGGGCGCACATAGTCCTTGCGAAAGCTTTCGAGACTGACGTCCCGTTCGGGGCTGGAAATGGGTTCCCCGCGCTCGTTGAGCACCAGCAACGAAGGAAGCGTTTCGATGCCATAGCGCTTTGGCACTTCCGCGTCGCGCGACGCATCGATCGCGCACGGCACATAATACGTCTGAACCGCGTCCAACATATCGGGATGGCTCAGAACGTGGCGGCGCAACTCGTCGGTCAGCAGAGATGCGGGCGTTGTCAGTGACAGCAGGACCAGTTTGTTTTTCGCTTGCGCGGCTGCGACGGCTTCGTCAATCGAATCGCACCACGGAAGCGCGCGCCATTCTTCGCCGGTATAGGACGTCAGGCGAGTAATCCGATCAATCAAAGCAGGCTCGACGGCTTGCGGCAAGGCGCGTAACTCCGTCCACAGTTCAAGCGCCGAAGTACTCACCAGAAACGTTTCCAGATACTCTTCCAGGTGATCATATGCCGATCGAGTGGATTCTTCTGTACCGTGTCGGGCCAGGGCCCACGCCAACGAGAGACGCGCGCGAGCGTTGCCCGCCTCGATCGCGGCCGAAAGATCGTGCGCAGCCTGTTCGTGGCGGCCGAGGGCAAGGTTCGCTTCGCCCATGTATGTGTAAGCGAGTTTGCGATTACCGCGCACTGCCAGGCGTTTCTCGCCGGCGGCCAGCGCGGCGCGATAGTGGCCTTCAACGCGTGTCCATTGCTCCATCCGCTCTTCCAGGATCGACCGAATACCGGGCAGCACCGCCGCGATTGCACGGGCCACAAGCGCACCCTCCGCCTCCGGCGCCACGTCCAACCGGCACACCAAGCGCAGCAAGTTGTACTCACCCCCCAAAGCCCCGTGAATCGAACAGCTCGGCACGGCGTCCCAGTCGCCTGCCGTGTACGCGCCACCGGCTGGGCACGATTGCGCGATCGCGAACCGGACGCTGTCGGGTAGAGGGTCATCGGCCTTGAGATACCCATTGGACAGTGCCCAGGCAATCTTGTCGTCCAGGCCGCTCGCAAGGTGCTTTTGGCAAATTCCCCAATCGGTACGGGCCGCGCGTACGTGCCGCTTTAAGGTTTCGATGCGGTAGTCCAGTTGTGCTCTGTCGCCGCCGGGATAATCGCCCAATTCCCACGGCATTGCGCGCTCAGCGAGCACCGTACCGATTTGGGTCGCTGCAACGAGCGTTTGCGTTATGGGATGAACCAGCGCGAATTCGATAGCGCCGTTCAGTTGTGGCGCGGCATAGATTTCGCGCCCAGTCCTTGAATCGAATATCCGCAATGCGCCGGAGATATCCCCTGCAATGATTCGACTGCCGTCTGCACTGAATCGTAAACTCTGCCACGCGGCGCCGGCGGGTGGCAGCGTGAGATTAGCGCTTCTCGTCGACAGATCGGCAACGTAGACTTGCCCGGTAGCTCCATACAACAATGCGTGATCGCCGGACTGATCGATTGCGCGCAAGCTGACGTCTCGCTCCGGAAGATCAAGTGCGAGCGGCTCGGCGATCTGTCCCGATTCGATATCGTAGAACGCCAGAATCGATTCGGCAAGAACGCCAATGCGTTTGCCGTCCGGCATAAAGGCGATTCCCCCGCGCTCATACGAAGCTTCTTCCGCGGCGAAGTTGAGCACAACGGCGCCGGTTTGTGCGCTGGCGGGCAAGTCCACGATACGCAGAAGGACCTCACGTGTTGCGGGCGTCAGGTCGACAATGGCTGCGACGTCGTCAGTCGGGCTGAACGCCGCGTGGGCGAAGGAGTAATTTGCGCCTCCAATTTCAAACACTGGTTCGCGCAATCCGGTATTCCAGATTGTCAGGCCTTGCGCCGATCGCACTGCTACGTAGGCCGCATCGTCGCGGAAAACCGGATTTACGTCGCGTGACGTACCGAAGCGATGGGTCCATTCAACAGCGCCGGTCAGCAGGTTGCGGCACGTGACTACTCCATCTCCGTCACATGCGTATATCTGCAGTCCGTCTGTCGATACCGCGGAAGCCATGATCGGACCGCCTTGCCAATGCATCGTGGACGGAGGCGCTTTCACGTCCCAAAGTTTTACTTCACTGCCGGCGACAGAGGCGATCCGGGTGCCGCTGCCATCTACGTACAGTTCGGTAACAGGCGACGAATGGCCCTCGAAGACACGCACAACGGACGCCGTTTCCGAATCCAAGACGTGAATACGGCGATCGTCGCCGCCACTTACAATTAACCGTCCGTCCGGTGTCGCTGCGATGGACCGTATTGCTCCGTTGTGCGCTTTGAACTCGGAACGAATTCGCCGACTGGCGAGATCGGCGACACGCACCGTTCCGCTCGTGTCGCCAAACGCAATCGTATTCTCGACAATCCCTCCGAACACACCCGTAATCTTTCCGGTCTCAATCGCAAACACGGCTACTGAACGTCCGTCCGTTACGTCTATCACGTCGATACGCGTATCGTACGCAACGAAAAGCCTGTCGCCGCGTCCAACAAACCCGAATAGTTCGATGGGCTCGGTCGTCGCTTCCTGCACAACCGCCCCCGTGCCGGTATCGTGGAGACGCCACACGCTGGATGCGGCATTGCCGGTCTGGCCGTCTTCGACGGTGAGTAGGCGGCCCCCGTCCGGACTGACCCGTACGCGGGCGTTCGCGATGACGTCGAGCACAACGGGCTGAGCATCGGTATGATCGAGGTCTTGGACCTTGGTAATCATCGTTAGCGGATCGCGATAGGCAAAGTGCGTGCCGTTCGCGCTGAACTCCATCGTCCACTGCCAATTCTCGATTCCGTCGAACGTGACCACCGGTTGAAAGTCGGAAATGGAAAGGACCGTGCCTTTCGTGTTGTCGAGGCACGCGAAGTATCTTCCGTCCGGACTAATTGCGATCTGTACTTGGCGGCCTTCCTTTTCCGGCGTGATCCGATGCCGCAGATCGTGTGACCGGAGATCGTACCAGTCCACCGAGCCGTCGACGGTGACCATCGCCAACCGATCCCCGTCGATGTCGACAACCACCGGCAAGTACTTGGACTGCCCGTTCGCCGCGAAGTGCGGTCGCTTGTAGGTTGCGGAATCCTCGTTGCACCGCTCCATCAAGCGTCCCCACTCCCAATTGCGGTGTTCCACAGGACTGTCCGCGAGTGTACGTCGCGCCGCGTCGAAATTTCGCTGGTCAATCTGGGACTGTGCCAGGCGAATCGACGTGAAATACAATTCTTTGTCCGCTCGCGCTTTTTCGGCAAGGGCCACCTGCTCCGATGCGAGCGCCTTCTCCGCCGCGCCTTCTGCCTGATTCCGCGCTTGCTCCGCCGCCTTGGCCTGCGCGTCGCGCTGGTTGGCTGTTTCCGTCAATTCAACATTCTTTGACACGATCGACAGGTACGAGTACACGCCGACGACGAGCAGCACCAACGCAGCGGCCGCGGATGTCACCACCAAGGACCTGTGCTTACGCAAGAACCGCTTCAGATGTTCGCCGAAGCGGTACTCGTAAGCCTGCACCAATGCGCCGGCCTGGAACCGGCCTATTTCCTCGGCCAACGCCTTGGCCGAGGGGTAGCGGCCGGAGGCGTCTTTTCGCATTGCGCGCCGGCAAATCGCCACGAGTTCCCGCGGCGCATCCGGCTCCAGAGACAAGATCGGTGTGGGTTCTTCCGTGATGACGCACTGCAGTATGTTGCGCATCGCCGTGCCCCCATACGGTGCGTGGCCGGTCAGCAATTCGTACAACACCGCGCCAAGCGAGTACACGTCCGATCGCTCGTCGATCTCGTCGATACGGCCTTCCGCCTGTTCCGGCGGCATATACGCGGGCGTCCCGAGCGCGGTGCCGTACCGCGTCTTGGCGGCTGCCTCGGGGCCTGCGTCGCGCAAGGCTTCGATTGTTTCGCGGACGCCTTCGCAGTGAATGTCTTTGGTATCGCGTACCTTGGCGAGGCCCCAGTCGAGTACAACGGTTTCGCCAAACTCTCCGACCATGACGTTCGATGGCTTAATATCGCGATGGATTACCCCGCGGCTGTGCGCGTATGCCAAAGCGTTGCACAAGCCCACATAGTGCGGCAGGAATTTGAGGCGATCGACGAGCGCCGCGGACGAGGAGATTGCTTCGCGCAGCGTACGGCCGCGCACCAGCTTCATCGTGTAATACAACGTCCCGTCGTTGCGGAACCCAATTTCGTGCACGGGTACGATGGATGGGTGCTCGAGTTGTCCTGTGATGCGCGCCTCCTGCAAAAAGCGCGTCAGATACGGCGACCGCTTCCACTCGCGTTTGCCCCCGTCAACATATGCGAGGTCCGGCAAGAGTTCCTTCAGCGCCACGTCGCGCCCAACGAACTCGTCGTGGACAAGTAGTATCCGCCCCATGCCGCCGCGCGCATGTTCCTTCACCAGTCGATACCGTCCGAGTTCCTCTTTGCTCGCGGAAATCGCGGCGTGGCCACCCTCATCTGCTGCAAACGCAGCGTGCTCGGCCAGGCGCACGGTCAGGCCGTCGTCACCGTCCTCGACGATGATTGTCTTCGCGAACGCCTCTTCGACCTGTGTACTGCCGCCGAGCCGCTCGAGTGCGCACCCAGAGTCACCTCCGCTGGACTCGACCGCGGCATCGACGAGTTGCTTGAGAAAGAAGGAGTCGTCAGGCGACATTGCCTTCGTTGCGATGAGGTGTTGCGGCAGCGGCGTGGCGGGATCGCGAATCCACGACTCGGCCGCGTGGGCGAGTTCGGCGGAGGTCACGCAGTTCAGACGTGTGGCGATGACACCGAAAAGCAGGTCCTTGGTCGTATTCGACATGACACACCCCATGCCGCAATAGTCCGCTCCCAGAACAGGCTCGCGCAGTATTCTTGTTATCGGCAACACCCGACTTCAACCCGGATGCCTTCCGGGACGAATCAAGGGAATTCCCGTTGGAATCAGGAGTTTGCCGGTTGCCCGCAGGTTTGTAGCTTTGCTATGGTTCCCACACTGATCCGAGCATGTGATTCGCGGGCGGTTGCGGGCCCGCGTTCGTACCTGTTGTCTGGGGGTGATTGATGCGCCTGGAAGTTGCCGCGCAGACTGATATTGGCCGCCGAAAACGCAAGAACGAAGATTTCTATGGGGTCTTCCAGGAAGATACACCCGGGCTGTCACTGTTCCGCGAAGGCGCGCTGTTGGTTGTCGCAGACGGGCTTGGCGGCCACACGGGCGGCGAAATAGCCAGCAAGCTGGCCGTTTCGCTCGCGAAGGACATGCTCAAGCAGCCGCCTCCACCTCCCGCGGAACCCGGCGAAGATGAAGCCTTCCTGCCGATCATCAAGGACGTCATCCTGAAGGCGAACGATAACATCTTCCGCACGAACCAGGAACTGGTGAAGAACAGGTTGCCGATGGGCACGACGCTGCTCGTCGCGTTGGTGACTCCCCGTAAGGTGTATATCGGCAATGTCGGCGACACCCGCTGCTACCACATCCGCGACGGAGAAATACTCACAAAGACCCAGGACCACTCCTGGGTGGACGAACAGGTCCAACAGGGGCTCATGTCAAAGTCCGAGGCGGAATCCGATTCACGCCGCAACATCGTCACGCGCAGCATCGGCGTGCATCCCGTCGTCGACGTCGATACGTATGTCTGGCACGTTGTCCCGGGCGACACGCTCCTTCTGTGCACCGACGGTCTGGTAAACATGTGCAAAGACGCGGAGATCATTCCGGAATTCCGAAAGAACCTCGCACCCGCGGAGATTGCGCCGCGCCTCATCGCCATGGCGAACGACAATGGCGGCCGCGACAACATCACCGTAGTCGTAGCGGACATCAGCCCAAGCACGGCCACGGTGTTTCGCCGGCGGCTGCGCGCGTTCTCGCGGCGGCGTGGCGCGGGGATTCTCTGGTTCCTGCTGTGGGTGCTTTGGTCCGCGCTAATGGTCGCGTTGGGCTACTTCCTCGCGACGGGGTTCGGCGACAAATAGACGCTGGTGGAATTCCTCGCCGTCCCATTCCACGTAGGATTTGTGAAACAGCCAATCGCCGGTGTTGAAGTACAGGCCCGTGCCCGCCGGCGTCTTGCATTCCACGCGCATCGGGTAGTGCGAATGCCCGCACATGACCACGTCGGCCTTGTCCTCGCGCAGCGTACGCTCGGCATACTCGCGCAGCGGCGCCACCTCCGATCCTTTGCTGAGGTCGTCCACGCGTTTCAAATGCCGGCTGCCGCGCGCGACGCCCTGGGCGATTCCCATTGCCCAGTCGGGATGGATGAGCCCAAACAACCAAACAATGAACCGGTTGCGCGCAAAACGCTTGTAGAAACGGTATCCGACGTCCTTCGGATTGATGCCGTCGCCATGTACAAAAAGCACGCGCCGTCCGCCGAGTTCGAGCGTCAACTGGTCGTGAATTTGAAATCGCAAATGCTGCACGAGAAACCGGCCCGCCCAGAAGTCGTGATTGCCGATGATGAAATGAATCTCGACGCCCGCGTCCGACAAGTCCGCGAGCGCGCGCAGCACGTCGAAATAACCTGAGAAAATGACGTGTTTGTACTCGAACCAAAAATCGAACAGGTCGCCCAGGATGACGATCCGTTCGGTTTCGGCGGGGTCGATGCTTCGGAGGAAGGCGGTGAGGTCCCGCATGAGGCCCCGTCCGTCCTCTGCCACGTTCAGATGGACGTCCGAGAAAATGACCGTCTTCATTTCAATAGGCCGAAACGACTCAGCGGCCAGAACCGCAGTATGGCCTTTCCGATTACCTTATCGTCGTTGACGGGGCCGAACACCCGGCTGTCCTTGCTGACGGACCGGTGATCGCCCATCACGTAGTATTCGCCCGGCTTCAACTCGGCCCGGTCGGAATCGTCAAACGATTCCTCGACCTCCACCGGCAGATACGATTCCACAACACGCTGGTTGTTCACGAAGACTTTTCCGTCCTCGATGCGGAGCGACACGGCCGGCGGCCCGGTATCGTTACGGCCCTGCGCGTCGACGGTGTTGCCGTTCTGGCGCGGCACTCCCTCCGCGATCACGCGCTTCACATAGCGCTTTCCCGAGTCCTCCGTTCGCTCGAACACGACGATGTTACCCGGCTTGATCGGTTGGTAGCTGGGAATGAGTTGGCTCAGTTTGTGCGGCAGCTTGAATACCAGGATGCGCTCGTTGTTCCACAGCGTCGGCTCCATCGACGGGCCCTGCACCTCGTAACCCTCGATGACGAAGAACTTGAGCGCAAAGAACAGGACAAGGAACCAGACCACCATCTTGACGAGTTCGGTAAACTCGGCCTTGATGTTTGCCGGTTTTGCGGCCGGGGTTTCCGGGGTCGGCTCACTCACTACGAAGGCTTCCTCACGTTACAACCTTGCGGGCTGAAATCTACCACGAAGCAGGGCCGCCTGTAAATCGGCGATCCCCAGGATCAAGTCGTCAAACGCCGTGGCGTACGCACCGACAGCGGGCAGGTCGTGGGCGTCGCTGCACGCCACCATCGGCTTTTTCAGATTTTCCGCCAGCTTCTTCGCCATGCGCTGTTCGTGCGGCTGCAGGTTCACGCTGGCCACCTCGAACGCCGCGAGGGGCAGCGTCGCGATGCGATCGTCAAACGCCATGCCCGACCGGGTTGGGTGGGCCGCGACGCACGCCGCGCCATATCGTTGCGCCAGCCTTGCCGCCTTTTCCGGCGCCCACCCGGGCACAAACTCCTTCACGCACTCGTCCGGCATCCCATACATCAGGATGTCGCCCTGCGCCGACGTGTACTCGAACCCCGCCATGACCAAAAATCCTGTATGACCGGACTCCGCCACCAGTTCCGAAGTTTCATCCTTCGACCACTGGTGGTGATGTTCGGTGATGACGATTCCGTCCAGCCCCGCGCGGACCGCCTGGTCGACGAGTTTCGACGCGTCAATCCGGCTGCACCGCGAGTAGCGGGCCGTGTGCATGTGCATATCGACCAAGAACGGCATGTTAACGGTTTCGTCTGATTCCTCGCGCTGTCGTTCGGCCTTTCCGGATGATTTCCACTAGTTCCCGCGTGGTAGCTTCGGATCGAACGGACGGAATGTCGAGGGGGGATTGCCCGGTTGTTTCTGGGGTCAACGCGAACGTCCGGCCGTCTTTCCGGCGAATCAAGACCTTGCCGGTGGACTCGGCCTTGTCAAGCACACTCGCCAACTTTTGCCGCGCTTCCGAGTACGTATAAACCTGCATTCTAGATCTCCACTACGTTGACGCCGAGCTTTGTCGCATTGCGCCTTAAGGACCCGTCTAACGTCAGCAATGGTGCAACCAATCGCAGTGCGCACTCGATAAGATATGCGTCGTAGGCATATATTCGCTCCTGACTTGCTATGGTAATCGCCTGCTCCATATTTGTCGACACATAGCGGAGTGGAATTTCACCGAATAATTGCAGACCGCGCCGCGCTTCGCCGCGCGATATTCGATTTCTTTTGAGCAACGCGGAAAACGCATTTCCCACTTCCCATGGAATTGACCCAGGCCCCACAAGAGTGTGGCCAACAGTTCGTTCAATTATTCGCTCGCGCTCTGGCTCATCGAGTATTACCGCGAGCAAAGCGGACGTATCAATGACAATTTCCATGTCGTTTGTATTCCATTCTGGACAATTGTACAATAACTAAGAGGCTTGAACCAATCTACCTATTTGGCATGACCCTTATCGACATCTCCGATGCCCTCGCGCGCGAACTTCGCGGACTTTCCTTCGCCGCGCCAATCACGCACGTTTACAATCCCCTCGAGTATGCGCGCGCGCCGCACGCGGCGTACCTCGAACGCTATGGGACAGGCCCGAAAGAGATCGTCCTCGCCGGCATGAACCCGGGACCCTTCGGCATGGCGCAGACCGGCGTGCCGTTTGGCGACGTGGCGATGGTGCGGGACTGGCTCGGTATCAGCGAGCCTGTCGGCAAACCGTCGCCGGAACATCCGAAGCGCCCCATCGACGGGTTCAACTGTCCCCGCAGCGAAGTCAGCGGCACGCGCCTCTGGGGCTGGGCGCGCGACACCTTCGGCACGCCCGAAAACTTCTTCGCCCGCTTCTTCGTCGCGAACTACTGCCCGCTCTGTTTCATGGAAGCCTCAGGCCGGAACTTCACCCCGGACAAACTCCCGGCGGCTGAACGGGCCCGCGTGAACGCAGCCTGCGATCGCGCCCTCCGCCGCGTCGTCGAAACGCTCCAACCCAGACACGTCCTCGGTGTCGGTCATTTCGCCGAGAACCGCGCGAAAGTAGCCCTCGACGGACTCGACGTCACGATCGGCCGCATCCCGCACCCCAGCCCCGCTAGCCCCGCGGCGAATCGCGGCTGGGCGAAGGAAGCGACGAAAGCGTTGCGCGCCGCCGGTATACGAATCTAACGACAGTTTGCACAGACGAATACAGTACACTTCATTGATGTCCCTGAATTTCCCTGTTAGGAGCAGGAAGCGTGGCGTCGTTCGTTCAGTAGTATCTTGAATCTAAACTTAATGTGATAGAGCGCATGACGATCAAACGTATGGACAATGTCCTCGTCGTCGTCGACGACCTCGAAGCCGTGAAGTCCTTTTTTCTCGAACTCGGACTCGAGTTGGAGGGCGAGACGCTCGTCGAGGGCCCGTCGGTCGATCGGCTCATCGGTCTTCAAAACGTCCGCGCGACCCTCGCGATGATGCGCACTCCGGACGGCCACGGACGGATCGAGTTGGACAAGTTTCACACGCCGGAAGCGGTCCGAATTGGCCCCGAGAACGCTCCAGTGAATGCACTCGGGATTCGGCGCATCATGTTCGCTGTCGATGGCATCGACGATGTCGTCGCGCGCCTGATCGCCCGTGGCGCCGAACTGATCGGCGAAGTGGTGCGATACGGGGACACGTATCGGCTCGCCTACGTCCGCGGCCCCGAGGGCATTATCGTTGCCCTGGCGGAAGAGATCCGCTAACGAGTCTGCTTCCGATGTCTCGCATTTGGTTGCCTTAGTCATGTTTCCTAGCCAGCGTTGCCGCGCAACATTTTCGCAATCTGCCGGTATTTTTCAACGGACTATCTCACCGAAAAAGGAGCTCCCGTGAAGCACGTCAAACCCGGCACCAAACCCCGGCCCATCCGCGCTCACGCCGACGCCAAAGGCGCCCCAATCCGAAATCCCTGCGAAGGCCTCGAAGGCAAAGAACTCTGCAAGTGCGAGAAGAAAGCGTACAAGGGCGGCGTCGTTTACTGACGGTGCCCGAATATCAATTCGAGGCACACGACCAGTCCCAGCAGTAGCGTAGACGTCACTACCGCGTGGCGGTCGACGCGTCCCCGCGTTTCGCCCAACCCGAAGTACGGACCCTGCCGGTGCCACAAGTACAGGCCCAGCGGCGCGGTGCACAGGCCGAATAGTACCATCGCCCACCGCGGCGTGCCGTGTTCGATCATCACCGCAGAGTCCGCGCCGCCTGTCGACGGGCCGAACGCGATGTAAACGCCATTTACGATGAGGCAGAACCCGGCGAAGAACCGGAACAGGTAAAGACCCGGACACCGCGATATGCGTGCAATGCCAAGCGCAATCAGCGGAAGCATCATACCGGCGATCGGCCCGGACCATACGACCACCAGAGGTTTCGGCGGATCCCAGACGTCCGTGGACGAAACGACGAGCGGGTGCAAATACACCTTGATGATCTCCGCACCCGTCGCCTTCGCGGCGATGATGTGGCCCACCTCGTGGACCACCTGCATCATCAGCCACGAGAACGCGGCGAAGGTGACAATCAAGATGTACCGCTCTACGCGCCGCATGCGCTATGCCTCCAACCGGAGCGCCCAGTATGTCTCAATGTGCGCTTCGGAGGCCGGGTTATCCAACCCGCCCTGTTTCTTTCGGCGAATATGCCTTCAGGCTCCCACGCCGTGTAGCGTCGCGCACTACTTTGCTCCTATACATTTGCCCACTGCGTTGCACTCCGGACGGCGAAGCGGAGCCTCGTGACGGAACGAAGACGCAGCGCAGGTTTGGTGAACGAGGGGTGTTTGCTTGACCGATTGGGCCAGAAACGGTCGGCCTGTGCGAAACGACCTCTGTTTGATTGACAAACTCGCGGTAAGAGTTAAGAAAAATGCAGATCAACCATGGAGACACGGAGAGCTTGTCAGCAAACGCACAAATGGCGCCGAGGGTGGGGCGCGGTGTGGGTGGGGCGAGGCTCCGCCCGAGCCAGGGGCTGGTTCGGGCGGCGGACAGATTGGTCAGGTCGGAGCCTCGCCCCTCACGGCGCGGACGGAACCTCGCCCCCCACGGCTCGGACGGAGCCTCGCCCCACCCGTGGCACATTCGTAGCCGGGACCGCGTTCATTCGCGGACCTCAAGCGTCTAGTCGCGCCAAACGGCCTGTTTTGTGACGCGGGTCCGGGATATAAAATCCAGCTTCATGCTGCTTGCATTGAAAGGTTCCCCGGCGTACCGTAGAACATCGCCATCGGCATTGGGGATTTGGACGGCGATGTTGCGCAGGATGGGGACACTGCTCTACGGCGCCGGGGAAAGGCTTCGCACGTTTGGAGCGGATCGCACGAGCGATCCCTTCCAACGGAGATTGGAAGTGGACGGGGCTTCCAGACCCGTTACCTTGGGTTTCGGACATGTCATGACGGAGTTCCTGGCGACGAGGCTGGAAGCCTCGCCCGCTTTAGCGTGATTGCGCAAGGCAGTCGCGCCGATCGTGATCAAGCGACTTCGTGAATGCGCGGTAACCGTCGCCCCAGTTCTCACCATATGGCGTCCACATCCCGATGCGCGGCCCAATTCAATGCGCGGATGTAAAGGGTGTAGCCGGGATACGGTAGGCCGGGTTGGAAACGCCGGAACCATTGCGCGCGGACGATTCGACCCTCCCCATGCTGTCGCACGTACAGCGTGGGATAACCCGGTTCGGACCACATCAATACAGTTACATCGTCTGCTATCTCGCCCGATGCAGGAAGGATACCGTCGCGAACACCAATAGTAACGACGTCTCCAGGCAGGAGGCCGTCGATGATTGGGTGCGACTCCGCGACGGTAACTTCCGCATCAGTAAATCCACGCCAGAAGTACCGGCTATTCTTGAGGCCCGTGACGCGTTCGACAGCCGGATCGCCCGCGCCGGGTATACCGATACCGATTGAGCCGAGGTTGACCAGTCCGGTACCCATTTGTATCGCGATGTCTAACGCTTCGAGCATCTCTGTTCGGGCGTTGTATACGGTGAACACAATCACGACATCTAATCCAGCGACTGCATCTGGATTGAACCCGTCGACTGTCTTATCGACTAGCCCGTTGTCGCGAAGGATTGAAGGCAATTCACCCATATGCTCGGTACCGGGTTCGATTACCGCATAAACGTCGAAATTTGCCGCGCTCAATGCGCGGGCGGCTTCGTTGCTCGCCTGCCCGGTGTAGCGGTACGGTTTGCCGATCCAACTTGGGCCGGTCGCGGTGAAATGGCTCATTACGATGCCTACCTTAGGCGACGAAGAGGACGTCGACGATAAGGGGCCGATCGATTATTTCAGAAGGAGTGCGAGAGGAGCGCGAGGACGCGGTGCAGTCGAACTTGAAACGCTCTGGTCACTCCCGGAATGCGGGCCTCGCTTACGGCCGTTCGCCGGTGGCGAGGCGCTTGTTGATGGTATCGATGCAGATGGGGACATCGGCGATCGTGCTCGCGACGTAGTGCGCGCCGGCGTCGACGAGGCGGCGTAGGGCTGTTTTCTTTCGGGCGGCGATTTCGTGCGGCGAAAGCGCGTCGAACTCGGCGCGGGAGAGGCCGACTTCGTTGCCGTGATCGACGACACCGATGCTCCACATCTTCGCGTTGAGGCCTTCCTTGATGTCGGCGACGGTGTCCCCCACTTTTACGCAGAGCGCGGGGTCGTCGATGCCGAGACGTTTCATGGCTTCGAGGGCCATATCGGGCGCGGGGCGGCCTTCTTTCACGTCGCTGACGCAGACCATGCAGTCCGGCGCGTAGCCCGACTGCGCCGCGAGCGGCGTAAGTACGGCCATCATCTCCGCGTTGTATCCGGTGGTGCTGCCGATCGCGATGCCGCGCGCGCGCAGCGTTGCGATGGTTTCGATGGCGCCCGGGATAACGTCCGCGTGACGCGCGATGGCGTCCACCTGCAACGGCACGAATTCGGCGAACATCGATTCGACGTCTTCTTCCGACGGGCGGCTCCCGTATTTTGAGCGCCACTGTTCGGCAACTGGATCGAGTTGCGCGAGGATACGGATGTGGTCGCGTTTGTGCATGCCCATTGGGCCGCGCGCCTGTTCGATCGTGACGTCGATGCCGCGCCGGTTGAAGACTTCCAGGAACACGGCGGCGGGCGCGCAGCAACCGAAGTCCACGGTCGTGCCCGCCCAATCGAAGATGGCCGCTCTGACAGTTGGCGTGCCGTTCGTAAATGTCATTCCGAT
This sequence comes from Candidatus Hydrogenedentota bacterium, assembly GCA_013359265.1. Classification (NCBI taxonomy): domain Bacteria; kingdom Pseudomonadati; phylum Candidatus Hydrogenedentota; species Candidatus Hydrogenedentota bacterium. The sequence goes on along the minus strand of JABWCD010000007.1, from coordinate 91,580 downwards.
TTCCTATTTTTGGGGGCGGCGACGATGGGGAAAAACGGGGACAGACATGCTTTTCAAACTGCCGAAAAGCGCGTCAGTCCCCGTTTTTCGCTCGACTCCGGTTTTTTAAGCGGCATTAAATATGGCTCACTACACTAGCGCTTACTTCCCGCGATGTACCGGGCCAAGATACGCGCGTTTGCGGCGAATGTTGCGCAGGAGATTATCTCCGGCGTCACATCGTCGTCGCCCTGGTAACTCAGCTTTCCTTTTTCCACCCAGGCGCCGCGGGGGTCCATCGCTTTCAAGACCTCTTCCACGCGCGCCGGATCGGGTTGCTTAATCTCTTCTCGAGCGCGTTTGGGCTTCGGGCCTTCCGCGTTCGCGCGGTCGTACTCCGCCTGAACGCCATCCAGCCCCGATCCAACGATGAATCCATAGTGCGTTGGCATGTCGTCGCTGGAATACGTGAGTTTGTAGTCTTTCGTGAAATACAGCGGTTTGTTTGTCCGGAGTTCGTAGAACCGCGCGAGGCGTCCATCGGGCAAGAGAGACGATCGGTAATATACGAGCGCGCGCGGGATGGGCAGCAGGAACCGTTTCTCGCCCGTTGCGTCGAACAGCTCGATTAACGTGCGCATGGCGCCCTGCGATTCGCCGCCGCAGACCGCCGGGGGCTCGAACTTGCGCGCCCACGCGGGGTGCATGTCGGCGTCATACTGTTGCGCCCAGCCGGGCTGCGGGTCCGGCATCTGCGCGAGCAATATGAAATCGCCGGCGCGCAACGCCGCGTCGCGGAAGCGTTGTTCGCCGTACTCGTTGTGCGCGAACAGCATCACACCGATCATGTCCGCGATTACGCCGTCATTGAAGGTATAGTCGCCCCGGTAATCGCGCGCCGTCCACTCGCGTTGCCACGATTCGGGATAGTTGGCTTTGAGCACGGGATACTTCGCGGGATCGGGCGGCGCGGAAAAGCGTTGCGGCCACGCGCCGTTGGGATATTGCGCCGCGAGGAGCTTGTCGAGCGCGTATGTAACCGCTTCACCGATTGCGTCGTCCGTCTTTCCGAGCGCGACATGCACTTGAATAAGAAAACGCAGCGCGGACTGCGTAGTGTCGTCATCGAGGGTGCTGGTGTTGGCTTTGCCGCTGCCGCCGTCTGCGCGATAGGCGTACCCGTTGCGCCGCGCGGGATCGAACTCGATCTTGTAGTCCCAGCCGCCGGATTCGAGTTGTCCGCGCACGAGCGCCGTCGCCGTTTCCTTTGCGGCGTCGAGATAGTATGTGTCGCCCGTCGCCGCGTAGGCATCGAGAAACGCTTCACCGACGAAGGGCGTTCCCGGCGGCTGCACCCAAGCCTGTGTTGGCGTCGCCTTGCCTTCGCCTTCGCGTTTGGACAAATCGGCGCTGTAGCGCCACAGGTACCCGCCGTGTACCGAGACCGTCTCGCGAAAGAACGCGGCCGCTTTGCGAAGGCCCGATGCGGCTTCTTCCGGGGTGACCGCGATTGCGCTCGCGCCCAGCCAGCACCCGCAGAGCGTTGCAGCAATCCGAAAAGACGCGCTCATGGACGCACGCCCATGTCGCGCACGGTCTCCGCGACGGCGCGAAGCAGATCACGAACGTCCGGCTCGAAGATGCGCCCAATGTTGCCGATGCGGAAGCAGTCCGCGTTGCTGACTTTGCCGGGATAGATGACATAGCCCTTCGCGTTCAGCGCGCTGTAGAAGGCCTCGAACGAAAACTTCTTGTCGTTCGGATATCGGAACGACGTGATGATGTAGCCTTGCCGGTCCTTGGGCAGGTATTCCTGGAAACCGAGCGCGCGCATGCCGTTGACGAGCGTCTCGTAGTTGTTGCGGTACCGGGCGGCGCGGCCTTCGACACCGCCCTCCTGTTCGAGTTCGACGAGGGCCTGTCGAAACGCGAGCAGCGCGTGCGTCGGTGGGGTGAAGCGGAACTGCCCGTCGCGCTCGAGGCCCTTCCACTGCGCGTGTACGTCGAGACTGAGGCTGCGCGCGGACCCTTCCGCCGCGGCCAGCGCATCGCGCCGGGCGAGGACAAATCCAAATCCGGGTACGCCTTCGATGCATTTGTTCGCGGAGGAAACCAGATAATCGACGTGCGCCGCATTGAAATCGATCGGCACCGCGCCGAAGCTGCTCATCGCGTCGACAAAGTATTTCGCGCCTGCCGCGCGCGCCAACGCGCCAATTCTCTCGATGGGATTGACAATCCCCGTCGTGGTCTCGCAGTGAACGACCGCAACGAAATCGATGCGTTTGTCGTGCTGCAACGCGTGCTCGACGATGGCGAGGTCCGGGAACTGGTCTTCCGCGCTTTCGACGACGGTATGCTCGATCTTCAACACGCGCAGTATCTGCACGATCCGCCTACCATACGCGCCATTTACGATCGCGAGCACTTTTCCGTCCGGCGGCACGCAGGACGACAGCACGGCCTCGACAGAGAACGTTCCGCTGCCCTGCATCAGCACGGCCTCGAACTCGTGGGGCGCGCCGGTCATCGCGACGAGGCGCGCGCGGATGTCCTTCACCGTCGAAATGAACTCGAAATCGCGCGAACCGAGATCGCGCAGCATGGCTTGTTTCACGGTGCGGCTGGTGGTCAGAGGCCCGGGGGTGAAAAGGACTTTGTCTTTCCAGCCGGGAAGGTTGCGGTCCCAATTCATTTTCGCTTCACGCGCTCCCGGAGTTGGCTGCATCGCTGCGGCGATGGCCGGCGTGCGTTATGTGAAGCCGCCACATCATCACAATCATGAGCAGTGTAAAGGTCACGCTCATGGCCAAAGTGAGCAGGTTCGTATTGCGTATGCCGGTGAGTTCGTCGCCCCGCATCAACCACCCGATCGCTTCCATTTGAATGATGGGGCCGATGCTTGCGATGCCGTTTACAAGGCCGGCAATGGCGACGCCGTTGCGCTCGCCGGCAACGGCGACCGACGCCGCGCCGCACAAGAGGGTGTCCGGGCCGTACACCATAAAACCGACCGCCCCGAAGCACCAGGCGATTGCGACGGGCGTTGTGCCGAGGTAGATCACGGCGAGATACGATGCGATCATTCCCAGCCCCATCGTGAAACAGAGCGCTGCCCAATTGCCGCGATATACGCGATCCAGGACGAAACCCGCGACAATCGCTCCACCAAGCCCCGCCCAGTCGAAAATGGAAGAATAGTAGCTCGCGCTGTCCGCACTCATCTCTTGGATTTGCAGAAACGTGGGCAGCCAAGAATCGAGAGCATAGCGCAGAAACTTGATGCAAAAGTAGCTCACGCCCATCGTCAACACGACCGGATTCAGGGCCAACTCGAAGTACTGCCGCGTTGTTAGATGAATGTCCTGCGATGCACGAATGGCCCGGTAGTCCTCTTCTTGCTTCTCGACTATTGGCGCAAGGCCGACGTCTTCGGGGCGGTTTCGCTGAAAAAGGAGAATGACGAGCCAGACCAACGCGCCGAGTAGCGTGAGGCCAAAAAACGACCAGCGCCAGCCGTAACTCCCCAACAAGAATCCGCCGACGAATTTCACCAGCATGTTGCCGATGAGGTAGCTCGTGGACCAAAACCCCATAATCGTCCCGCGTTCCGTCGGGCGAAGCCATTCCGCGACACCACCGACGCACGCGGGCCAGCCGCTGGCCTGCGCAAGGCCATTGAAGAACATGAACGTCATGAAGGTGTAGTACGAGTTCGAGAAGCCGAAAACCAGATTGATTGCAATCGACAGCCCCAACCCGCCGAGCAGTAGCGCGCGCGGACCCCACTTTCGGCCCAAGTAGCTGTTCAAAAACTGGCCAAGCATGTAAGCGAGTAGGAACGCAGTCCAGATACGCCCGGCGTCTTGCAGGTTCCAATCGAACTCGTCGGCCATCGTTTTCATGCAGATGTTGTACGTCTTGCGCGTCAGATAGTAGCCGGCGTATCCGAAATAGGTGGCTATGAGGATTTGCCAGCGCCAGCGGCGATGGTCCCAAGTGAGTGTTGAGGGCAAATTGAGTCTCCCAGAAGAAATGAACGCACCCCCGACGAGTCTGGGCGTGCGCGACACAAAAATCAAACCAGAACGCTTCAAGGCTGGCTGCACCGTGTGCTCGTGCTCTTGCTCGCCATCGTGCTCGATCTTTTCGTATATCGAGTGCGAGTACGATGACGACTCACGAGCAGGAGCACGGAAAGGACGGCGTGCTCAAACTTGAATTGCTCTAACGGTTAAGTGTTGTCTTCATGAAACTCAAATGCAGCCCGCGTATTCCTGTCCGCGGACAAGCCGGAATTTCAGTTGCGGCAGCACGCCTCCTTCGGTCCTGCACTTCGCGCTGGCGAAGTGGACGGTCAACACACGGCGATGACGCGTGCTCAGGTTCGGTCCCGTGCGGTGCAGCAGGCGCGAGTGGAAGAATGCGCCGTCGCCCGGTTCGAGATCGAGCACTACCTCTCCGGATTGCGGTCCTTCGTAGCCGTGCGCGCCGAACACGCCGAAGTTCACGAGATCGCCGCGCGGCGTGTCGTGATCGATCAGATCGAGTCTGTGCGAGCGCGGCAGCACGACGAGCGTGCCGTTCTCGACGTCGGTCTTGTCGAGCGCAATCCACGATCCGAGAATCTGATCGTGCGGGCCGAAGGCGAAGTAGAACGAATCCTGGTGGAACGGATGGTCCGCGTGCACGCCGGGCGGTTTGTAGATCATCATCGTAAGAAAGGCCTTGATATCGGGCCCGATCAGACTTTCCACGACGTCGAGCAGCGCGGGAGTCGCTGGATACGGTTCGAACACGCTGTCGTACCAATCGGGCTGGAGGAGTTTCCACAATCCTTTTTCGGGATCGTCCACCTGCACTTCGCCTTTTGCGACGCGCACGTCGCGCACAAGCATTTTTTCCGCGCCGGGCGGAATCGCGCCCGTGGCTAACTCGCGCGCGCGGCCCTTGTACCGTTCGACCTCCTCCGGCGTCAGCACGCCTTTGACCAGCAGATAGCCCTCGTCCTCGTAGAATTTGCGTTCCGCATCCGACAGTTTCACTGCACGAACCTCCACCAACTGCGTACACCACTACTCCGCGCGCGGCAAGCCCTCGTTCCCGCCGCGCACGGTTCGTCCCTTCAAAAACGCTAGCACAGGCGCAAGTTTCGCGCAATACGTCTGGAAACGGACCGGGGACTTTCATCGCGCACGGCGCATTTGCCACAATGGGCCGTCATGGCGGTTACCACACCCACATCGTTCGGTTTTGTTTGTTACGGCTGCGGCGAACGGGCGCCCGGCGCCATGCGCGCGACGACCTGTGCCGCGTGCGGCGAACCGATGGCGATCGAGGTGGAGGCGCGGCCCTATCCCGCGGTGTTCCATCGCGCGCCCGCGTCGATGTGGACGTATTTCGATCTGCTCCCGATCGAACACGCGGACGATGTCGTGTCGCTGAACGAAGGCGCCACGCCTTTGATCGACGCGCCGCGATTGTGCGCTGCACACGGTCTCGGCCGCGTGCTCCTCAAAGACGAAACGGGCAATCCGACCGGGTCGTTCAAAGATCGTCAAGTCTCCGTCGGCATCAGCCATGCGCGCGCGCTTGGTTTCGATACGGTTGCCGTCGTGTCGTCCGGAAACGTGGCGTGCGCAACCGCCGCGTACGCCGCGCGCGCGGGAATGAAGGCGGTGCTATTTATGCACGGCATGGCCGCGCAGGGGAAGATTGCGCAGGCGGCCGCGTACGGTGCGACGGTCATCAAGGTCCAGTCGCCGTCCGCAAGCGCCGTGTTCAATTTGTGCGTCGACGCGTGCCGCGAGTTCGGCTGGTACCACCTCTCGACCTCGGGAATGCACGAACCGTTCAACGTCGAAGGCGCGAAGACCATTGCGTATGAACTTTATCAACAGACCGGCGGCAGATTTCCGGACTGGATCGTGGCGCCGGTTGGCGGCGGCGGCCTGCTCGGCGGCGTCTGGCGCGGATTGCTTGACCTCAAACGGCTCAGGCTGATTGATGCGCTGCCAAAACTTGCGGGGGTGCAGGCGTCGGGATGCGCGCCACTGAAGAAAGCGATCGTCAACGGTACGCCGTTTCTCGATACGCTGCGCGATCCGTGGCCGAATCCCAGGACGATCGCGGGTGGCATCGCCGACGATATCCTGTTCGACGGCCACACGGTACTCCCGGCAATCCGAACGACGAATGGCGCAGCCCTTGCGGTCGACGACGACGAAATCATTGCCGCTGAAATCGCGCTGGCGCAGTCGGAGGGGGTCCTCTGCGATCCGTGCAGCGCGTGTTCGATAGCCGCGTTGGCCCACCTGCCGGGCGCCAACGAGCATACTTCCGTTTGCTGCATTGTCACCGGCACCGGCATCAAAGACCTCGCCGCGCTCGATGGCAAGGTCCCGCCCGCAATACCAATCGACGCGTCGCTCGATTCGGTCCGCAACGTCATAAACGGAATTCCGCGATGACGCGCCTCGCGGCATTGGTTGAATTCGGCGCTCTCCGCGCCTTGTTCCAATTCAAAATCCAAAATTCAAAATCCAAAATTCTCCGCGCGATTGCCGGGATCGCCGCAATCGCAATTGCCGGCTGCTCTTCTCCAAAAGAATCCGTCGTCGTTTACAGTCCCCACGGACCCGATGTGCTGAAGGATTACGAAACAAGATTTGAGGCGGCACATCCGGATGTCGACGTGCAATGGGTTGACGCGGGTTCGCAGGACGTATACAACCGCGTGAAGGCGGAGCGGAACCGGCCGCAGTGCGACGTGTGGTGGGGCGCGCCGTCAACGCAGTTCATGCTGGCCGCGGACGAAGGGCTGTTGGAAGCGTACACGCCCACGTGGGCGGAGCAGGTTGCGGAACCGTATAAGGACGCCGAGCACCGCTGGTACGGTACGTTTCGTTCGCCGCTCGGCATTCTCTACAACAATCGAAAGTATAAGAGGGAAGACGTGCCGCAAACGTGGGACGACCTGCTGAAACCGGAGTGGAAGGGAAAAATCACGTTTCGCAAACCGCTCGCTTCCGGCACGATGCGCACGTTCATCGGCGCGATGGTCCTGCGCGCGGCATCCGAGGACGAGGGTATCGCGTGGCTGAAGAAGCTCCACGAATCGCGCGAGGCGTACATGGAGAATCCGCAGTTGCTCTACGATCACGTCAAGAAGCAGGAAGACCTGATCAGCGTGTGGCTGATGCCGGACATCGCGTTGCAGCGCGAGCGAAACGGGTACCCGTTCGACTGCGTCGTGCCGCCGCAAACGCCGGTGCTGACCGAGGGGATCGCCATCGTGAAGGGCGCGCCGCACATCGAGTGGGCGAAGAAGTTTTACGAATTCGTCACCACGCCGGAATCCCTTGCGCACCAGGCGCACGCCTACGCGAAAGTCCCCGCGCGCACCGACATTGATCCGAAAACCTTGCCGGACTGGATCGCGGCGCTGGACATCGATCCCATGAACATCGACTGGAAGGATTTCGCGGCAAACGAGAAGCGATGGTGCGACCGTTGGGACGCGGAGGTCTACAGCGCGCAATGAGCGCCGTCCGCTGCGAGGCGATAACGAAGCTGTACCCGGAAGGCGGCGGTATTCGCGGCTTTTCCGTCGAGATCGAACAGGGCGAATTCTTCGCGCTGCTCGGCCCGAGCGGTTGCGGCAAGACCACGACGTTGCGCGTCATCGCGGGACTCGAAACGCCGGACAGCGGCGCATTGTACTTCGGCGATCGCGACGTAACGGCGTTGCCGCCGGAAAAGCGCAACGCCGCGATGGTTTTTCAAAGCTACGCGCTCTTTCCACACATGACGGTGTTCGAGAACGTTGCGTTCGGTTTGCGCGCGCGAAAAATGCCGAAGGCGGAAATCGGGCCGCGCGTGGCGGAATCGCTCGGGCTGGTGCAACTTGAAGGCGTCGAGAAGCGCCCCGTCACCGATCTCAGCGGGGGCCAGCAACAACGTGTCGCGCTTGCGCGCGCACTCGCGGTGCGGCCCGACATCCTGCTGCTCGACGAACCGCTGAGCAACCTCGACGCGGAATTGCGTTACGCCACGCGGGCCCAACTTGCGGAATTGCAGAAGCGCCTCGGCCTCACGGCGGTCTACGTCACGCACGATCAGGAAGAGGCCATCGAGCTTGCGCATCGCATCGCGGTGATCAAGGACGGGACCTGCCACCAAATCGGCACGCCGCACGAGATACTCCACGATCCGCAGACGCCGTTTGTCGCCACGTTTCTGGATCGACAGCGCAAAGCGATGCGGGGCGGGTAGGCGGCGCCCAGGCGAGCGCTCACAAGAGTCTGACCACGGATCGCGCGGATCGTAATCTCGTTCTCATGCATTGTGAGCGACGTGCAAGGAGAGAACCATTTTCCTGGCAGACAGCAGTCTACCGATAATACGCCTTTAGCGCGTTGACGTAGGCTTCGGCGAAGCGTTGGCGCCACCACGGTTGGGTGACCCATTTGCTGTCGGTTTCGTTGGTGAGGTTGGCGCATTCGACGAGCACCTTGGTGGGTACAATCGTGTTCCGCAGCACGGACGGCACGTACTGCTTTCCGCCGGACTGGCGGATGACATTGCGGATGGGGTCGCCGACGCTGTGGCGCTTGATCCGTTGCTTGCCGAGTTCTTCGAGCAGGGTGACGGCGAAGTTGCGCGAGAGCGCTTCGTCTCGGCGGCGCTCGGCGGCGGTGGATTTCGCTTCCGGCGCTTCCTGCACTTCCTTGTACTGACCGTAGGTCGCCATCGATCCGCCGCGTTCGCTGTCGCGCCGGTGCGCGGCGCCGGGGATGTAGACCATCGTGCCGCGCAGTTTTCCGTTGAACAGCGCATCGAGATGGATGCTGGTGAAAATCACCTTGCGCGGATCCGCGCCGCCGTTCACTTCCTTTCGGTAGATTGAATTGGCGAGGTACCACCGCAGGTTCGCGGACACTTTCGCGTCGTGGTTAATGTAGTTTGGCGTGACCAGCACGAGTTCGTCTTCGTCGTCCTCGAATTTTTCGAGGTCGGTCGGCGCATACTGCTGGTCCGGGTCAAGCATTGTCACGTACACTTTGGCCCGCGTTTGCATTTCGAGGATTTGCTTGACGCGGCAGACTATGTCGTATGCGACCTCGTCTTCGTAAATCGTATAGCCGTTACTGACGTTGCGCGTGCCCTGGTCCCTGCCGCCATGGCCGGGATCGAGAATGACGACGACGCCATCGAGGTCCTTGCTCTGCACCTGCCCGCGCAGTCGCTCCGCCTCGGCGAGCATTTGTTCGTATTCCTGCCGCTCCGGGTTACTCTCCGGTTTGAACCGGTCCGCGAGCATTTCGACGGGAATCCAGATTTCGGAGCCGGTGTCCATGTCGTGCACGTCGACGATTTCGCTTTCTTTCTGGATCACGTCGCACGCGGCGAGGATGTCGACGTTTTCCCGGAAGTCCGTGAAGCGCACGACAACCGCCGTGTAGAGCGCCTCGCCTTGTTTCAGGCGGTACACGGCGTAATCTTTCCGTCCACGCGTTTTGAATACGAGTTCCTTGGCGACTTCGCCGAGGTCGACCTGCTCTTCGGGGGCGCCGACGCCTTCCTCGATCGCGGGCATCCGTTCGGGCGTCGGTTCCTTCATCACATCCAGCAACATATCCAACGGAATCAGCACCTGCTGGCCCGCGTCGAGCACGCCACTCTCCGTGCCGGGGTTGAGCGCCGCGATTTTTTCGTGATTGGTGCCTTCGCCCGTCAGCCACTCCGCAATGGCCCAGAGTGTCTCCTTCTCTCCCTCGTCGGAGATGGCGACGTGACGCCAGCCCTTCTCGTCCACGTAGTCCTCGGGGAACACGGCTAGCAATGCGGCGCGCTGTGTTTGTGGGTTCAGGTCGGCGAAACGCACGGCCACGCCCGCACGTTCAGCGTAGGCTTTCCAGTCCACGGAAGGGTTGAGGTACTTCTTGAAGAACTCCTCTGCCCCAGTTGCAGGTGGGCGGACCTCTAGGAGGATAAGCCGGCCGTTCCGGAGCGCGACGGTGACGCCATCTTCAAGGGTGACACGGATGACTGCCGCAAGGCACACAGGTACCGCAACAAGGAGGGCCACCATCCCAACGGCGACCGGGCGTAGCCATGGGCGTATACTGCACATGGCCAGATACAATATATTGTGGCTTTTGCCCGGTCAAGGGCACAAATTGTACAAATGTGCCCTTCCCCCCGCTTCGCTGCGGCTACGTGCTGGAGTAGATCTCGCGCAGCCGGTTCCACACGTAGCGTGAAATGCAGGACGCGGCTTCCGGTTCGATTGAAACGAACCGAACGCCATACGTCTTGTCTTCCGATCGGTAGGTGTGTGGAGAGCCGGTTGCGTGGACGATTTGCCCGATAAGCGAAAGTTGCGGTTCGCCGGGCAGTGAAAGCTGCATCTCGATGGTTGCCGCAAAATCGAAGTGGGCGGGGGTGACGATGAGCGCGCCGCCTGCGCCAATGTTCACCAGCGCGGCGTCATACCGCCGGACATGTACCTGGTCCTTTACGTGGACCGTGAGGTCGGTGGGGACGCGGCACGAGTCGCGATACTTGGTACGGCGCGATTCGACGGGCCGTGCGAGCACCAACGCGCCGCCGGCCTTGTCCGGCCCTTGAACGACGTGCGTGCGATAGCTGTTGAATCCGGACTCGTCGTGAAATTCGATCAGGACGTGCAGACCTTCGATGGGATAATCCTTGCCGGGGAATGTCACGCGAATGAAGGCCCGCTCGACTTCGAGTATCTTTACGAGGAAATGTTCGCCTGCGACGCGCAGCATGCAGCGGTTTCCGACGTAAAGTTCCGCGTTAACCGAAGGTTTTCCGCCGGCGGTGGTCATGGCGCCCTCCTCCTCTTAACGGTACCACATGCGCCGCACGCAATGCGCACCGGGCGTTGGGGGGCGGCTTACTGCTCCGGCTTTGGCGGCGGCGTCAAGCCGTTGATGTCGTTCGCTGCTTGTACCGCGATTTCCTCGACAGCGCGCGACAGCGCCCTTACCGCGGCGTGCGCGCCTTCACCGTCGATCGGCGTGATAGCCTCGTACACGTGGCGCAACGCGGGGGCATCGGAAGCCATACCCGCCCACCGAACCGTCAGGTCCAGTTTGGCGAGCGCCGCGCGATTTCCGTCGCCGCGTTCGATCTGTTCGAACCCGCTGATTATTCCACTCACATGGACCGTCTCGCGACCGTCAACGGGATGCCCGAATTCCGCGCCGAGTTTTTCCGGAACCAATTCCGCCAGTCCCGACGCCCAGCGGTCGTTCGGAAATCGATCGACGACCGTGCTGTCGCGCACGATTAGGATGTCCGAGCGCGTGAGCGAGTCATGCGGTTGGATGCGGTCGATCATGACGTTGTAGTTACACTGCGCCTTTCCGGACGGCGTCATGTCCAGACGATACAGGTTGACCGGTGGCGCGGCCGGTTTTTCCGGCGCGGGAGGAATGCGGCCCGCGTCATCGGCGATGGCCGCGGCAATATCCTCGAGTGCGCGCGACAGCGCGAGTGCGACGGCCCCCGCGGAGTCGTCCGCTGCCGGGGCCGACGCTTCGTACACCTTCCAGAGCAACGGACGCGCCGCGCCTTGCTGCCCGGACTGCAACGTCACATCCAATTTCGCGTGCCCCTGCGCGCCTTCCGGCGTGTCGGCGCGCTCGAACGCGAGGATAGTCCCGGAGACCTGCACCGTTTCGCGCCCGGTTTCCGGCGCACCGAATTCGGATTCGAGCTTTTCCGAAACCAGCGTGGACACGCTCGCGGCCCAACGGTCGGCGGCGTAGTACTCGACCGAGGTCGCCGTGGGCCGGATAAGGATGCTGTTGCGCGCAAGCGCCTCGCTTCGGCGAAGCAGCGTGACGTCGACATTCATCGACGCCGCGGCCTTCCCGCTGGGCTTCATATCGAGCGTGTGGAGCGCTTCGTGTTTCGACGGGCCGGTGGCGGCACTCAGGTCCAACGCGTTGACATCGGCGACGATCTTCTGCGCGATCGATTCGACGCCGCGCGAGAGCGCTGCGACGAGGTCCGGCGGCCTCGCTTCCGCGAGCGGGAATTGCGCATCGTACGTTTTCGCGAGCAACGGTTCGGCGTAGCGGCTGTCGCTCTTCTTGCGGATTTCGAGCGCAACCGCGACGCGCGCGGCCGCGGTACCTTCCGTCGAGTTCACCTGCTCGAACGCGAGCACGTCGCCGGTGATGGAGACCGTCTGCCGGTCCGGGATTGGATCGCCAAATTCGGCGGCCAGTTTTGCCGAGGCCATTTCGCCGAGGTTCGAGGCCCAATGATCGAGCGGATACGTGTCGAGTTCGTGTTCGCTGCGGCGGACGACAATCGCGCCGGCGCCAAGCGCGTCCAGCGGGCGCAGACGCGCGACTTCGATGTTGACGTTGGGCGCCGCTGCGCCGCTTGGGGCCATGTTCAGCGTGTACAGGCGCGGCGGCGTCGTGCCGACGCAGCCCGCGAGCAGCGCCATGCCTGCGATGGCGAGTATGCGCCGATTGCTCATTTCTTCTGGCCCCCGCGTTCTTTCGTGCTCTTGCCCCACAATACCGATTCCGGCTGCTCCGCCAGATTGCGCGAGAAGGTCTTCAAATGACCGACGGTGTCGCGCAGATCGAGAATCGTTTCCTCGATTGCGGGCCGATTGCTTTCGATGGCGCCTTCGGCCGTTTCGAGGGTGCGCTGCAGTCCCGCCGCGATAAGTTCCAGATCGCCTGCGAGACCGTCTACGCGCGAGAGCAGCGCCGGTACCTGCTGAATGGCACTCTGAATGTCCGGCCGGTTCTCCGCGACAAGGCCGTTGATTTCGGCGACCAGCGCGTTGGCGTTGGTCTCGATCTTGATGATTTCGTTGATGACCGTGCCGATATCGCCGCGGTACTGGCCCATGATATTGCGCGCGTCGCCGACAAGCCCCTGGCTTTCGCGGACGGTTTGTTCGACACCGCGCAGCATGGTCACGAGCGTGGTGTCGAGCTTGCCCTCGGGAGAATCGATCATGGCCTGCTCAACGCCCAACAACGCCTTCACGCTTTCGATAGCCGACTCGACACTCATGGCGATTGAACCAATCTGATCGAACAGGCCGCCGCCAATGCCGACGGGAATCTCGTCACCCGCGGCGAGGAGACGGGTTTGCGGAAGGCCCGTCGTAATTTCGAGGTGCTTCTCCGCCGTGAGCGTCGTCTGGCCGATGAAGACGATGCTTCGTTCGTTGATCGGGATGCCGGGTTCGACGGCGGCTTCGACACGGATGATTGGCGCCTGAATCATTGCCGCGGCCTCATCTTCCGTCTCCTGCCCGCCGGGAGCGGCGCCGGTCGATGGCGCGGGCGTGTGCGACGTGTCCGGGGCGATGGAGCGCACGCGGCCCACCTTGACCCCGCCAAACCGCACGTCCGCCCCGACATTCAGGCCGAGCGTGTCTTTGAAGAAGCAGACATATACATTCTGCGATTTCTCGGGCCAGTAGCCCGCAATCGCGGCGGCAAAGCCCGCAAACACAAGACCGGCGGCAATGACCATGATCCCGGCCTTGATCTCGGTGACAGTGAAGTTATGTTTTTTTGCGGGCATGAACGTAGCGTTTAGTCAGTACGAAAGGGGCGAGTATAAACCATGTGCCGGTGGGTATCGCCAATCCGCACGGTTCACGATTCCTTGCCGGTCAGGCTGCGGATGTAGTCATCGCGGTTGTCGGATTCGTCGTCCGGCCGGCGATCGAAGAACTGGCGGACAAAGGGATGGTCCGACTGTTGCAGATCGTCGAGTTTGCCATAGCCGACGACTTTGCCCGCGAGCAGCATCAAGACGCGGTCGGCGATGAGCCTCACGCTGGCCATCTCGTGGGTCACGACCACGCTCGTGAGGTTAAACGTGCTCTGCATCTTGCGGATCAGCGCGTCGAGGCCCGCGGCGACAATCGGATCGAGGCCCGCGGAGGGCTCGTCGTAGAAGATGACTTCCGGGTCCATCGCCATGGCGCGCGCGAGGCCCGCGCGCTTCTTCATCCCGCCGCTGATTTCGGATGGCAGGTAATCGCCGAACTGGCCGAGGCCGACGAGTTCCAGCTTGATTTTGGTCATGATCTCGATCGTCGATTCTTCGAGCTTGGTGTGTTCGCGCAATGGCAGGGCGACGTTGTCGCCGATGCTCATCGAATTGAAGAGCGCGGAACCTTGGAAGCACATGCCCAGCTTCTTGCGCACCTCGACGCGTCCGGCATCCGACATGGCGGCGATATCTTCGCCGTTGAACAGAATCTGCCCGGAATGCGGGCGCATAAGCCCAACCAGATTGCGCAGGAGCGTGCTCTTGCCGCAGCCGCTTCCCCCGAGGATGACGAATATCTCGCCGCGGTTGATGGTGAAGTTGATGTTGTCCAGCACCGTGCGATCGCCGTACTTCACGACGAGGTCGCGCACTTCGATGATGGGGCCGTTCTTTTCGCTCATATGCCTCACGCGGCGCCATGGGCCGCATGCGGCCCATGGGTCCGATTAGAAGAAGAACAAGTATGTGAAGATCAGGTCAACAAAGATTATCAGAAAAATCGAGGTCACCACGGATGAAGTGGTCATACGGCCCACGCCTTCCGCGCCGCCTTCGACCTGGAAACCGCGGTAGACGCCGACGAGACAAATGACGATCGCGAAGAACACACTCTTCGACATACCGGTCGCGAAATCGCGCATCTTAATCGATTTGATCGTGTTGTGAATATAGACGTCCGGTTCGATGCCGACGACCCACACGGTGACGGCGAACCCGCCGAAAATCATGATGAGCGCGCCGAGCATCGTCAGGCATGGAATCGCGAACAACATCGCGAGGAACTTCGGGACGACGAGGTGCTTGGTCGGGTTTACACCCATGACCTCGAGTGCGTCGATTTCCTCCGACACTTTCATCGTACCGATTTCCGCCGTGATCGCGGAGCCGCTTCGGCCCGTGAGCAGGATCGCGGTCATCAGGGGGGCGAGTTCCCGGATGGCGATGACGCCGACAAGGTTCGCGACGTACTGCGTGGCGCCGAACGCGCGCAGCAGGTACACGGACTGCATCGCCATGATTCCGCCGATGAGGAAGCAGATGAGCCCGACGATGGGAAGGGAATTGACGCCGAATTGCACGAAGTGTTCGACGGCGCTGCGCAGCCGAATCCCCCTTCCCCGCAGGGGCTGGAAGAAGGTCCAGTTCGCGGTGTCCGACAGCAGCACGCACACACGCGCGACGGCGTAGAGCGAGTTGAGTGTGACTCGCCCCGTGAAGCCGAATACGTAGGTCAGCGCGTCCATTCATTCCCCCGACCGGATCGCCACAGGTCCGCCCGCCGCGTGTGGGTCACTTGATCGTAAACACCGTGTCGAGCCGCGACAACTGCAACACCTTGAGCACGGGCTGCGACGGTTTGTGCAGCACGAACGCCACGCTGCGCTCCATGCACGCGCGCAGCCCCTCGACCAGCGTCGCCACGCCCGAGCTGTCCATGTACTCGACGGCGCTGAGATCGATGCGCAACGCGGAGGCCGCGGCGGGTATCGCTTTGGTGATGGCGCTGCGCAAGTCCGGCGAACTGTACAAGTCGATCTCGCCCGTTACCGAAATGGTGTACGTGCCGTCTTTGTCCGATTTCGAAAGTTCCATCGCCATCGACTGGTCCTCGCTAGTGCTACTTTTCTTTGTCGGGCCGTTTGATTCGCATGACCACGCGGTTGCCGGCTTTCTTGCCGGGACTGAACTTCACATCGTCGAACACCGAATACATTAGTTGAACGCCCAGCCCGCCGGGGGTCAGCGCGTCGGGCGCGGGGGCGGCGAGTTCTTTGCGCTCGCACTTTTCAGGCGCGACCGGCACACCCCGGTCCTTCAGGATGAACTCGATGGCGCCGTCGTGCAGGCGGACGGTCAGTCGCAACCGTCCCTCGCCCTTTCCCCCATACGAATGACGCATCGCGTTGGTGCACGCTTCGTCGACCGCCAAAACGATTTCGCCCGCACGTTCGCTCGAAAACCCTTCGTTCACGAGATAGGTGCGCACCAGCCCGCGCACGGACGCGAGCAGCCGCGGGTCGGATACCAGGTCGATATGTATATCGTCCTGCTTCATGACGGGTCCACGAGGTATTTGAGGGCGATCATCGTGCAGTCGTCGTGCGGCGCGGCGGGGGCGCAGTACTCGCGGACCTCCTTGTTGATCGCTTCGACCATCTCGCGCGGCGTGGCGGCGTATTGCCCGGCGGCGGCACGCGCGAGGTTTTCCGCGCCAAATTCGTCGGGCAACGGCGATCGCCCGGAGCGCGTATGGGGCGCGCGCGCTTCGACGATCCCATCGGTGTACAGCACCAGCGTTTCACCGAGTTTCAATTTCGCGTCGGTATCGGTCCAGGGATTGTCCGGCATCACTCCGACCGGCGGGCCCGTGGCGTTCCCGAAGATGCGCAGATCGCCCTTGCCGACCGCCATCGCGGGATGATGGCCCGCGCTGGCGCACAGCACGCGCCCGCTTTCCAGATTCAGGATGACGTAGCTCATCGTGCAGAACGTGCCGCGCACGCCCTGCTTGCACATCGTCCGGTTGAGATCGGTGAACACGCGCGACGGCGAGAAACAGTCGCGCGCGCACAAGCGGAACTCGGCGAGCAACTGCGCCATGGTCAGCGCCGCGGGCACGCCCTTGCCGCTGACATCGCCGATGAGGATGCCCACGTGGTTTTCGTCGGGACACACAAAGTCGTAGAAATCGCCGCCCACCGTTTTCGCGGGGCGCGTGTCGCCGTAGACCTGGAAACGCGGGTCCTCGTTGGGCCAGTCGTTGATAAGGAAGCCCTGCTGAATTTGCCACGCGTGCTGGATTTCGGAATCGGTCCGGTGCTTCTCGACAATCTGACTGTGCATGCGCGCGTTCTCGAGCGCCAGGCCCGCGCTGTTCCCGACGGCGGTGCTGAGCAGCATGTCCTCGTGCGTGTACTGGTGCCTCGGGCTGTCACTGTCGACGTAGAGGATTCCGAAGATGCCGAACTTGCCGCGCAGCGGCGCGCAAATGATCGAGCGCAGCTTGAGCGAGCGGATGCTTTCGCTGACGTTGAATTCGCTGTCGCGGTCCGTGTCCTGATAGAGCAGGCTCTCGCCTTTCTTGATGACGCGCTGCGCGACGGTCTCGCTGATGTGAAAGTCGCGCTCGCCGACATGTTGCACCTTGCCGCGCGCGATCACGTGATACTTGCGGCAAATGGGGCATGGTTCAAGCCCTTTGCCTTCTTCGGACGCGAAGACGATCGCGCCGCGCTGGGCGTCGATCGCCTTCATTGTCGTCTTGAGAATGTGATCGAGCAGGGGGCACGGCTCGTAGTTCGACGAAATCTCGTTCATCACCGTATACACGGCGCGGAGGAGGTTTTCGGAGCGTTCCTCTTTGGGTTCGTGCGGGCCGGACTTTTGCCAATTCGCGATGGTCTCGGTGAAGGTGGTCGTCGCGCCCCCTTCTTCCTGCTCTTCAACGTACTCTTCTATCTCGAACCCGATGACGGTTTCGCCGATCTGGAGTTTGTCGCCGTTCTTCAGCACGCCTTCGAGCATGGGCGTGCCGTTGAGTTGCGTGCCGTTCGTGCTGTTGAGGTCTTTCCAGAGGAAGCGGTCGCCTTCGACCGAAATGCGCACGTGCCGCCGCGAGGCGGCCGCGTCGTCCACCACGCACCCGCATTCGACGGAACGGCCCAGGGTGATCGACGTGCCTACCGGCACGCGCCGCGTCCCGTCGCCGTTCTTCTTGCACACCAAGTATCCGCGCAGCAAACCGATCACCCCTCAAAGCTTGTCAGCCGCGGAAATTCTAACGGCACCGCATTACCCTCGGCAAGGCGGCGGCGGGCATCTGTCTTAATCTGACAATTGCGCGCATGTTTTCGTCAAACAAACCGCTCAAAGTTCGCCATCGCGTGATAAACTAATGGAAGAGAATAGTTGGGAACATCGCATTTGCCGACCGCGTTTGCGGGGGCATGTGCACGGCGGCGCGATGCGAAGCTCTTGGGGGAAACGCCATGAGATCGCAAGTGTCATGTCTGATTGCCTCGATTGTCTCCGGTCTAATCGCAGTGTCAGCCGGGGCGTCGCCACCCGAACCGGGAGACCAAAAGACCTTTGCGGGCATCCGGTTTGTCTGGTGTCCCGCCGGCGCGTTCACGATGGGGCGCCACTTGGGCGAAAGCGGAAGCCTGCCGAGCGAGGACCCCGCGCACACGGTCACGTTCGCAAAAGGGTTTTGGATTTCGAAGTTCGAGGTGACGCAGAAGCAGTGGAAGGATGTGATGGGATTCAATCCGTCTTTCCACCAGGGGGCCGGTTATCCGAACGCGGACGATCGGCCGGTGGACAACGTGTCGTGGTACGACGCGCAGGACTTCATCGACGAATTGAATGCGGCCAATCCGAAGCGCCACTTCCGGCTCCCAAGCGAAGCGGAATGGGAGTATGCGTGCCGCGCCGGCACGATGACGCGGTTCTATTGGGGCGAAGACAACAAGACCAAAAAGATCGATCGCTTCGCGTGGTTCCAAATGAACAGCGGCGGCGAAACGAATCCCGCCGGTCTGAAAAAGGGCAACGAGTGGCACCTGTTCGACATGAGCGGGAACGTGTGGGAATGGGTGCAGGACACGTTCCAGTCGACGTACAACGGCGCGCCGGTGGACGGCTCGGCCTGGGTGGTTTCGGGCTCAACGCAGCGGACCGTGCGCGGCGGAAGCTGGTACAACAACTCGATGGTGTGCCGCTCGGCATATCGCGGCGGCATGGGCCCCGACGGACATTACGGCGACTACGGTTTTCGCATCGTCGTACGAAGCAAATAATGCGGCAAAAGTAGCGCGGCGCGGGTCCCGATTCCAGGGCCGCGCCACAACATCACGGCCCGTGGGCCATGCTATGTCGGGTCAAGGGTTACTTCGGCGCTTCGTGCAGGTGGACGACGAAGTCGTCGCGGCGGTTCAGTTCGCGCCGGTCCGTTCCATGTTTGGGGCGCTCCTCGCCGTAGCTGACCGTCTTGATTCGTTTTGCCGCAATGCCGTTTTCGACGAGGAACTTCTTCACGGTCTGCGCGCGGCGCGCGACCAGCTTCTTGTTGTAGGCGTTTGTGCCGATATCGCAGCAGTTGCCTTCGATGGTGACTGATTGGCCGGGGTGGGCCTTGAGGTACGCCGCAAGCTGGTGGCAAACCTCGACGCTCTCGGGCCGCAGGTGCGCCTTGTCGAAATCGAAGTAAATGGGCCCGAGGCTGGGCGGCGCGGCGGCAACCGCGGGGGGTTCCGCTTTGGCCATCTTCATGTAGTTACCGAACGACACGCCCTTGTGCACCCAGTGCACGTTGGCGGGATCGGCCCACTGGGTCGGCGCACTGCACGCGTCCTTTCCGCAGCAGCCGGATCTGTGGCTGGTGCACGCGGAGCACCTGCCGGCCATTTCTTCGTGTTGACAGCATTTCGCGGCGTGCGCTGCGGGCATCAGTACGACTGCCGCGAACAGGGCCAGCGCGAATCGATACAGGTTCGTCATGAGATACCTCCCAATTGACGTTGAGTACTGCAAACCTCAACAGCAAGCGGCTGGCACTATACTCTATTTTGTCAAGAATTGTCCAGCGTTATTTGATGTGGCCGGTCGAAGGCAGGGGGAATCGAAACCGGGTCGAGACGACAGGGGCTGGTCTGCTCACAACGTATTGTAAACAAATAGTTTGCGCAAGGAATACGCTAATTGAACACAATCTTCGCTTTCTTGCTCTTGCCGCATGCGCGGCAGTTGCCACAGGCCTTGATCTTCTCGGTAACGAGGTCTACGGCAATTTGTCCGTCAATGACCAAGGTACCGTCCCCGTACGAGATTTCGGCGGCAGCGCAGGGGTCGTCCTTTCCCCCGGGTTCCTTGCCGGTGAGGACTTCGAGTACGGATTGAATTGCGAAGAAGTGTTTGAGGCTGAGGAATTCTTCGAGTTCGTCTTCGATGGGGAACTCCGCGAGGTACCGTTCTGCGTCGTACGCGAGAATTCTGTCGAGGCCCCAGCCGCGCAGTTGGTCCGCGAGCAGGTTGCCCGCGCCGACGCCCTGGCCGCAGGTGCGTTTGGAGAAGTAGTAGTCCTTGAGCCGGTCCTCGGCATCGAGTTCGACGTGGATGATTTCGGTAACGTCACTGCACGGCATGGGCTTTGTACGCCTCTTCGACTTTCGCCGCGAAGATGAAATCGCTCTCGGTCAGCCCGTCAATCTTGTGGGTCCAGATGGTCACTTTGGTTTTTCCCCAAGTCGTGAGGATATCGGGATGATGGTTTTGCTCTTCGGCGATCGAGCCGACCTTGTTCGTGAACGCGAGCGCGTCGACAAAGTTTTTGAACTTGTATTCCTTTTCCAGGTGGTGCTCGTTGACACAGAGCCAGTCGTTGCCGAGCATCTGGTGCATCGATGCGAGTTGGGCGCCCGCAAGCGGCGGCACGCCGCCGCGGCATGGGACGCATTGCTGCCTGGAAAGCTCTATAGTAGTCATGCGCTGATCGTGCCTTTCCGAGTCGCTAGACGTCAAAAACCTTCTGCGGACGTTCGTACCAGATATTGAGATCGGCGTCGGCATCGAGTGTGACCGCCCCAAGACGCACGGCATACGGCTGATCGCCTTGCGTAAAATACGTGATCCGCGCTTCTTCAATGTCCCACGCGCCCGACTCGGGCCCGCGAATGAGCAGCGTGTGCGGGAAACTGCCGGGATTGGCCGTGCCCTCGAACGTCTCGCCGGGGCCGGTCCCGCCTTTCGATTGCTCGAAGTCCACGACAAAACCGTTGATCGACCATTTCGGAGCGGCCCCCGGGCCGCGCGCGCCGGTCCTTATGACAACGTCGAATGTATTGAGTTTGGGCATCTAGCTCATCCCCACCGGCATCCGCGTATAGAACGGGTTCTTGCCGGCGCTGTGATCGGTGTTGTCGAGAATTGCGCCGATTTGCGGGACCGCGCTGCGGAATGCTTCGTAGATGCCCTGTCGCAGCGTGACGTCCGACGCGGCGCAGCCCTGGCAGCCGCCCATCATTTGAATATAGACGGTGTTGCCTTCTACGCGGTCGAGCGCGATTGCGCCGGAGTGCGCCGCGATGCTCGGGTTAATTTCGGTGTCGATTACCTTCTGCAGTTCTTGCTGGATGGTATCTGCGCTCGGCAGGCCCGCAAGGAACTCATCCGACACGATGGGTTTTTCGTCGATCAAGTGTCCGCGCACGACGTTGCCAATCTCGCGGGCCATATCCGTCCAGTCGCCGTGTCGGGCGGGGTGACGGGTAACGGTTATTGTGTAGCCGTGGAGCAGGACCGACACGACCCCGTCGATTGCGAAGATTGCCTGCGCCAGCGGCGAGTGTTCCGCCGATTTCGCAGTCGGGAACCACGCGGAATGGCCTTCGAGGATGGGCCGGTCGATCAGGAGCACACACCCGCCGCTCGAGTTGTCGATGCGCGCTTTGATGCGGATGTCCGCGCTCGACGCGGCGGTTTCGCCGACAAATTCGACGATCGGCGCGTTCACGATGCGGCGCTTCTTCTCCGCACGGCCGGCACTCGACGGCTCCGGGTCGTCCGACGTGTCGATGCCACCCAGGACCTCATCGAGCAGCGGATGCGCTTCGCGGGGCCTTGCCGACGCGGCGCCGCCTTTGAACACCTTTGAAAACCATGCGGGCATGGTCGCCTCCTGATTGTATTTCCCTGCCTTACGTTGACACGCCGGCCAACCGGGATATTCCCTTGCACGATAACTGCGTACACGTATGCTAATCTTGTTCCGATTCTTTCCTCCACTTGGTAACCCTATGGCCAAATTGTGGAAAAACTGGTCCGGCCGTGTGTCGTGCTCGCCCGCGCAAATTGCCTACCCGCGCGACGAAGCGGAACTTGCCCAACTGGTCCGGACCGCGGCGGCCAGGGGGCAGGTCGTGCGGCCAGTGGGCTCAGGTCATTCGTTTTCCGATCTGGTGACGACCACGGGGGTAGTCGTCTCGCTCGACAAGTTGGCCGGCCTGATCGAGGTCGATAAGGTGCACAACACGGCGACCGCCTGGGCGGGAACGAAACTGTGGCAGTTCTGCGACCTGCTCGCGCCGTTCAACCTCGCCATGGAGAACATGGGCGACATCGACAAGCAGTCGCTCGGCGGCGCGCTCGCCACCGGTACGCACGGAACGGGGCTTGGGCTGGGCGGCCTGTCCACTCAGATATCCGCGCTTTCGCTGATGACCGCGTCCGGCGAGGTCATCGAGTGCTCCGAAGAGCACGAGCGCGACATATTCAAGGCCGCGCAGGTGTCGGTCGGCGCGTTGGGTATCGTCACGCAGTTTACGCTTCGCGTCGTGCCCACGTACCGTCTCGCGTACACGCGCGCGCCCGGAAACTTCATCGACTGCATTTCGCGCGCGCAGAAACACGCGGAAGAAAACCGGCACTTCGAGTTCTGGTATTTCCCATACACGGATACCGTGATGATGAAATTCCACATCCAAACCGAGGCACGGATTGAGGTGGGGCCCGTGCGGAAATGGATCGACGAAGTGCTCGTCGAAAACTACGTTTTCGGCGTGCTCGCGGGCATGTGCCGCCGCAAGCCGTCGCGCTGTGCGGCGTTGAGCAAATTCACCGCCCGGCGCCTCACCAGCGCCTCGGAAGTGAATACGAGCCATCACGCGCTCGTGACGCGGCGCATCCTGCGGTTTTCTGAAATGGAGTACGCCATTCCGATCGAGCGCGGTCCCACTGCCATGCGCGAACTGAAGGAATGGATTGTCAAGGAGAACGCCCCGGTGTTCTTTCCAATCGAGTACCGGTACGTGAAGGCGGATGACATCTGGCTGAGTCCATTCTACCAACGCGACAGCGTCACCATTTCCGTCCATTACGACGCGCGCGCCGATCACGAAGCCTATTTTCGCGGCGCGGAAAAAATCTTCCGGCGGCACGGCGGACGCCCGCACTGGGGGAAAATTCACTATCTTTCCGCGGCCGAACTGCGCGAACTGTATCCGGAATGGGACAGTTTTCGGCGCGTGCGGAAAGCGCTTGACCCCAGAGGCGTTTTTCTCAATCCGCACCTCGCGCACGTGCTTGGCGGATAGCCGGCCCTTTCACGTTGCGCTACAATGCGCCATGGGGTTATCCACGTCCGTCACTTCAAAGGAGACGAAACAATGACGATGGAACGGTACATTCGTATGATTGCGGGTACGTTCATTCTGATTAGCCTTGCGCTCGCGCATTGGGTCAGCCCGTACTGGCTGTGGTTCACGGCGTTTGTCGGAGCGAACCTGCTGCAATCGTCGATTACGCGGTGGTGCCTGATGGAGGACATTCTCTCAGCGCTCGGCGTCGCGAAAAAGACGTGCGCGGTCGATGCCACCGCGCCTCAACCGCACTGACTTTCGTCCACCCGCCTCCGGTTGTCTATACTCCAGTCCACACGCCTGCGCGAACCGGGAGGTTTTGTCGTGCTGAGTTCAATTGCCTTCGCGTCGCTGTTTGCCGCAGCGGCTGGCGCCAACCAATTCTCGTTCACGATCTGGGATTGGGAACCTGCCTATCGTGACATGGGTTTCTTCAAACGGCAGGTGGATACGGTTGCAGACTACGGCGTAAACACGATTGAACTTGGCATCTCCTGGCGCGACTGCGAAGCCTCGGACGGTGCGTTCGACTTTTCCATACCGGACGAGCGCGTTTCCTACGTGCGCTCAAAGGACATGGCGTTGCGGCTCCGCGTCAACGTAACGGACTGGCCGGAGTGGTTCCAGCCGGAGCTGTTTCAGAATCCCGACGGCACAACGTTCGACTACAGCGGCGGATTGCCGAGTGTGTTCAGCGCAGAAAATCGCGAGCGTCAATTGCATTTTGTCTCCGCCGCGGCCAAACACTACTCGGGCATGGGCTACACGTATACGCCCGCGTTCTCCGTGCATATGGAGGTCAAGTTCGGCGGATGGAATACGTACGAGCCGTCCGCGCGCGCGGGATTTCGCAATTGGCTCGCGGGCCGCTACGGTTCAATCGCGTCACTGAACGAGTCGTGGAACACGTCGTACGCTGCGTTTGGAGACATCGAACCACCGGTTCCTCAGGATACGAAGGACGAGCCGTCCACGGATGCGGCGTCGGCGGACTGGATTCGTTTTCGCGAAGCGGCGCTGACGGATTGGGTGACGGCGTTCGCCGCCGCCGTACGGAAGAACGACACCTCCGCGCGTATTTCCGTGCCGCTAGGAGAAAGCTTCCGCAGCGAATCCGCGGCGTTTGCGAACCTCGCCTACTGGGATTACTCGCGTCCCGCGGACGAAATTGTTCACTCCTATGACTTCTTCATGCACGGTCCTGCGAATATCGGCGACGTGGGGATTGCCTTGGCAATAATGACGGGCATCACGCAACGTCCAACTGTCCTCGAAATCGATGGCCCGGTACTTCTCGACAAATACGGCTACACAACGGAGCACCTTGTATTCGCGGCGAAAGCTGTCCTGGCGAAAGGAGCGGAGGGGATTCAAATCACGAATTGGGGGAGCAGCGAACTCTCCGGCCAGACATGGATGCGCGCGATAGGCGACGAGTGCCGGATGCGCGACGCGCGCGATGGCGTATCGCCGGGGCTGAAGGCGGCCTGGTACTACGTATCGAAGTGGGAGAACTACTGCAACCGCGATCCGAACGTGTCGCTGTTCGAGCGCCAATTTGGGCCGTTCCGCGAGATGCTGAAAGCCAACCTATGGCTTCGCGTCGTCACGGACGAAAACCTGCTGTATGAAGACCCGACCGATCAGGACGTCTTCATTCCGTCCGCGGCGGTGATAGATGACGAAGTACGCGAACGCCTGCGTTCTGTCTCGCTCGGGACGACCGTGTCGGCGCTGACAAAGCCCGGAACATTTACGCCCACCGCAAAAACCAACGGGAACTTTGGGGCCAAAATACGCCTTGTCGAACCGGCGGCGTTCGATGACGCAATCGCGCGGGGCTCGCTGCCACGCGAGCCGGAAGGTTCGCATCGCGTATTACGCGTGGCGGCCGTGCAGTTTCACACCTGCTTCGATGTGCCATCCAATACGCGACAAATCGTCGAATGGATCGGCAAAGCGGCGGAAGCGGGCGCGCGCGTCGCGGTTTTCTCCGAAATGGCGTTGACGGGGTATACAAAGAAACCGGAGTTTCGCGAGACACTGGACTGGAACGTGATCGACACGTCAATCGACGCGATCCGCACGGCGTGCGACGAACGCGACGTATACGCGATCGTCGGCGCTCCCACGCGTGACGGCGACAAGATTTTCTGCGCGGCGCTGACAATTAGTCCGGACGGTGAGATTATCGATCGCTACGAGAAAACCTATCTCGCGGGAGAGGCATGGGCGACGCCCGGCACGCGGTTCACGACGTTCAACATCGACGACGCAAAGAGCGGTACGTTCGTCTGCCACGACGAGCGCTACCCGCACCTGGTCCAACTGCGCGCGCTCGCGGGCGCGCAATTGTTCTTCTACATTTCCTGCGAGTCGGGCATCGGCGAGGAACACAAGATCGGGCCGTACCGCGCGCAGTTGCAGGCGCGCGCCGTGGAGAACGGCGTGTTCATCGTCCACGCGAACGCACCCGCGTTACGCGACGATCCGGACGCAGAAGGCACGTCGAACGGGCACAGTCGAATCATCGGACCCGACGGCAACGTCATCGCGGAGGCGGGTCCATACGAAGATACGATGGTGATCGCCGATATCGATCTGCGTCACGCACGCAAAGGCGGCATGCCCGCCGCGCTCGAGAATGGCCCGGCGGCGGAATGGATTCGCAAG
Source organism: Candidatus Hydrogenedentota bacterium (assembly GCA_013359265.1). NCBI lineage: Bacteria > Pseudomonadati > Candidatus Hydrogenedentota > Candidatus Hydrogenedentota bacterium. The sequence continues at coordinate 65,721 of JABWCD010000007.1, read as the reverse complement.
GGCGTGGGACTGGTCACGAGCCAGTAAGCAGTCGTTTCGGACAGAATAGAGCGTTTCAAGGTCGGCTGCACCGCGTGCTCGTGACTTGTCCTCCGAAGCCGGCCGGGCGAAGGAGAATCCTGCTCGTCATCGTACTCGATCTTATCGAGGATCGAGTGCGAGTACGACCCTCCTTTGCCCTCCGAAGTAGCAGGGCTACGGAGGACGGGTGACGACTCACGCGCAGGAGCACGAAACAGACGGTGTGCTCAAACTTGAATTGCTCTAGACCGGCCTGGACGTTTTCTGCCGGCGTCGCTTCCGTGTCGTCCGCACGCTATCGACAGCGCTATTCTGCTTTCCAGACAATTTCAACGTGCGCCGCATCGACGTGAATCGGTTCGCCGTTCATCGAGGTCACTGACACTTCCTTCGTAACAACGGTCGCCGTGCGCGGCTCGCTCAACGGGAAACGGTGACGGCACTTCACACCGATCAATGCGTTCGGCACGTCGGGTCGCGAGGGCGGCGTGATCTCGATTGCGATTCCCCACTCCTTCGTTTCGCGCTGAATGGCGCGGCGTCCCGCCAACTCCGCGTCCGGCGAAGCGCGCAGATCGAACCACTCGAGATTCCCGGCGGGCTCGGTATCGAGCCGCAGGAGTATGCGTCCAAGGTCCGCGTCGCCCGGCGCGGCAATGGAAAGCATGACGTAGGCCTCGTACTGCGCCTCCGGAATCGGATTGGCCTCGAGCCGCAGGCCCGGACGTCCCGGCGCGTCATTCAGAGGCGCATTCTGCAACGCCGCGCGCGGCCCTTCGTTCATTGCGTCGCCGGCGGCATCCGGTTCGCCCGCCTGCGGTCTCGTCGCCGGATACGGATCGTAGTCCGCGCCGTCCCAGTCGCCGTCGCCGTCCGTGTCCGCGTTTAGCGGGTCCGTTTCCCCATCATCCACAATGCCGTTCGCGTTCGCGTCTTCCTTCCCATCGGGAATGCCGTCGCCGTCCGAATCGGGATCGAACTTGCTCGTTTCGCCTTCGTCCATCACGCCATTGTCGTTCCGATCTTCGAGTTCGTCCGGCAACCCGTCCGCGTCAAGGTCCTTCGTTTCGATGGCGGACCGCGAAAGCCAATCGAAAAGATCGCACGCGAACAGCCGGTTTGCGCTCGACGCCATGACATCGGAATGCAGCGGCGCAGGCGACGCCAATACGGCCATGCGCCCTCGCCCGAATTGGCGCACGGCGAGCACGGGCGAATCTCCCGCCGCCGCGAGCACGGCCATCGCCGCATCGAGTTTCATGCGCGCAGCGTCGTCGACCGCGAACGAGATCCAATGCCGCGTCACGGCATGCGGATGCACGGCCGTAGCTGCGCCGGAAACCGTGCCCGGCTCGAACGCGATGCCCGCGGGCGCGAGCCATCGTTGCGCCGCGCCGGACGCGCCGTCGTTCGCGCGCGCGATCACGAGCAGTCCGCCACCGCGGGCGACGTAGTCCAACAACGACTGTCGGCTCACGAGCCCCGCGCCAATCGCTGCCGAATCGAGAACGACCACGGCATAGTCCGCAATCGAATCGAGCGGTTCGCCGTTCGTATCGTCGTGCGACCAATAGAACGGCGGGCCGGACAGCGCCGCCGCGACTGCGCCAAGACCGTAACTGTCGCGCGCGTTCCGTGGACCCGGCTCACCGCCGCCAAGCAGCCAAAGCACGGACCGCGCGGAGGCGCTGACTGGCTCGATGCGAACGCCGATCCGGCGGGGCGACCCGAACGCTTCGGTGCCGACAATCGTTCCCGTCATCGAGATGTCGATGAATGCATGCGCCCCGTTTGCGCGGTGGAGTTGCGAGGGGTCCGCGCCGGCGATGAACCAGCCCGGCGAACGGCCCTGGCGCGGAAACACGCGCAGCCACGGCGCGGCATTCGCATCGATTGTCGCGCGCCATACCGAACGCTCCGCGAAATCCGACGCGATGCGCACGGCGCGCACCTCGGCCCCGGCGGTGTCTTCGCGCAACACGATTTCGCGCGGCACATCGAGCCGCGGCGAAGGCACAGTCGGTTCGGGATCGATCGCATCCGCGATCCGGTCTCCATCCATATCGGTGAACCGTTCCTGCGCGTACGGTGCATCGAGCGCGCTCAACGCGAGAACGTGTCCCGTTTGCAGCGACGTGGTCCACAGCCTTCGATGGTCCGTCGCAATGGCATGAACGCGGTTCGCTTCCGCGACGATGAGTGCGTCATCGGTCCAACACATCGCGGTAATCGGTGTCCGAAACTCGAGCGGCTCGGCGCCTTCCGAACCCGCGGGCAAAATCTCGACGCGGCGATCGACGCCAATCGCGACCCTATCCTCCGCAGCGGCAAGGACGAGCGCGCGGGACAGACCGGTGAACGACCGTTGATCCGCGATCTCGAATTGGTCCGCGGTGCGATCAAGCCCATACGCAAACGCAAACCCCGCGCTCGGCGATCGCGTCGCAACCCAACACGTGCCTCCACCGCCGAAAACGACCGCTCCGGGCGTGTCGATAGTGCCGCGCAGTTCCACCCGCGCGCCTATCGGCGCAAAGGAACGTGCATCCAACGCCGCCGCCCAACACCGGCCTTCGTCCGATTCCGGCGCGGCGTTAATGTCGTTCAACACAGCGATGAGCGTCGCGCCGTCTTCCGCCAGCATCAGCGCCGCGGGAGCGAGACGCTCGTTCGGCTGCGCAAGCGGCAAGCGCTCCTGGATTACGCGGCCACGCGCCGCGTCGCGCACGTGCAGCACCGTTGCGCCGTTCGGCATACGGCACAGCGCCGCGACCCACCCGGCAATGGGGTGCGTCACCGCGGCGTGCGGCGTGCCGGGCAAGAGCCACGTCGCGGGCGGTTCCGCAAGCGCAACAACCGGTGTCGACGCAATCGTCCACGCGTCGATGCGGCCATGACCGGATAGCGGTCCGTCGCGCAGCGCGCTCACCACAACCGCGCGCGCCCCGGAAGCGCTAACGCCTGCGATCGTGCCCGCGAGAATCGCGCCGTCACGCGCGATCGCGCGCCAGGAATCGTCGCCCAATGCAACGTGTAACGGCGACCATCCCGCGATTGCGTCTGCTCCCCGCCGATTCGATTGCGATGTCGCGGCGACTACGATTCCTTCGCCCGTTACGAAGAGCGGCGAAGCCGGCGACGCACCGGGGAGTTGCGTCGCCAAGGGTGTCGGCGCGCCCGTATCGAGACTGATTTCCTGGACGTAGACGCGCACGGCCTCGCGCGCCGCGGTCATCGTCGCGGTTTCAACGACCAACGTCTGTGCAAACGCGGAATAGGCCGCCGATACGGCAAACGACACGACGAGACAGATGGGGAATTTTGGATTTTGGATTTTGGATTTTGGATTGGATGCGGTCGAGCGCGCGGCGGACGTATCGGGATGCAGCGGATTCTTGGGCTGGCGGCGCAACGGCGAATCGGCCAACCCGCGTTGGCGGCGAATGAAGCCGCGGAGCCGATTAACCGCGCGATTGGCAAGTCTTGGATTTTGGATTTTGGATTTTAGATTGGATGCCGGCACTCGGGTGTCCGGCGCGACAGCAGTCCGGTGCCAGCGCGGGTAACCGCCGACCGGCAAACCGGCCTTTCCAGTTCGGTTTCGAATGCAGCGACTTGCGGCGCTACGAGGCAGTTGGCGCAGGGGCGCCTCGACCGGACGAACGCTTGTCCGCCCATGACGCGGCGCACACGAAGCGGCTCGCAGCGGCTCGCCCTTCGACACGACGCCGGCCGCGTTCAATCCAAAATCCAAAATCCAAAATCCAAGATTACCTCCCTCCCACCTCCAGCGCCCGCAACTGCTCCCGTCCTTCATATGCCGCATCGGCCAGAAACTGATCATCGCTCTTGTAGGTGATAAGGTTGAACCCCATATCAATCCAGTGTTTCGCCGTTTCGACCGACGTCGCGGGCGTCCCGTTCGAGAGATTGTGCTTTGCCGACACGCTTGAAATCCGCCGCGCCGCCGCAATCACGTCCGGGTGGTTCGGCTGGTCCGGCGCGCCGATGACCATCTGGTAATCCGCGGGACCGTAAAAAATGCCGTCGAGCTGGCCCTCCGCAACCTCGATCATCTTCTCGATGTTCTCGACCGCGCGCGGGCTCTCCAACTGCACTGCCAGGAACCGCGTCTCCATCTGGTCCGCCGCTCGCTCGCGCATGTTCATCTTGTGCGCGCCGAACAACGATGCGCGCATCCCAAATCCGCGCCTGCCCACCGGCGGATACTTCGCGCAATCGACGATGTGCCGCACCTGCTCGGGCGTCTCGACGCGCGGCACGATGATTCCCGTCGGCGCCATGTCCAACATCTGCGCAATGCGCGCATAATCGTCCGACGTCACGCGCACAATCGACGCGATGCCCACGTCCTCCGCCGTCCGTATCGCCTCGTAGAGGGTTTCGTACGAATGCTGCGCGTGCTCGTTGTCGATCCACAACCACGCGTAGCCCGCCCGCGCACACGTCCGCACCATCATCGGCGTCACGTACTCCAGCAACACCGTCCCCCAACACAACCGCCGCCCCCGACAAACCTTCTTGAACTCCTGCCGCGTCATTCCGCTGCACTCCTACCCGTCATACCTCTTACACATAAAACGCGCGTGTATCCTATCAGTGTGCGCACGGCGAATGCAGCGCGAGGCAACAGCCACCTCGTCCTCCCACCCGCACGCGGACGACGACTTGGGCATAGTTGCCAACTATGACCTCGTCACGCGCCCGAAGTCGATGGTGGCACTCACCAGCCACTGGTACGGGATTTTGAAATCTGGATCGGCAGTGCGTCGAGTTGCTGTACCGTTGCGCAACGTCCGCGATACGCATACCGTGCATGCGATGCGGTTCAACGCAGCGACGCAATAGTCCGGTCACATGTGGCAGGGCGGCTTCTACTCGTGCCCGCTGAACAAATCGCACGTGTGGGCGGCAGTGCGGCATATCGAGCGCAACCCCGTTCGAGCGGGCCTCATGCACTATGCCGCGGACTACCCCTGGTATAGGAGGGCTTGTGGGAATGCAAGACAGGTTCGTTGCTATCGCCCATCGAATTATATAACACTCAGCTTCGGCGACTCAGAAGCAGCAGCACGAGATACGCCGCCAAGGGGACTAGCACATGCCGATTCCAGACTACCAAAGCATCATGTTTCCGTTGCTGAGGTTCGCCAGTGACAAAGCAGAACATTCGCTTCGAGACGCCATAGAGGCACTTGCGGATGAATTCAACCTCACCGACGCGGAGCGAAAGGAGCTACTCCCAAGCGAACAACAGGCGATATTTGACAACCGCGTCGGCTGGGCGCGCACGTACATGAAGAAAGCAGGCTTACTTGAGACAACGCGTCGGGGTTTCTTCCGACTCACGTCACGGGGTGACGATGTCTTGGCACAAAGCCCACTTCGTATTGACACAAAGTTTTTGAAGCAGTTTCCTGAGTTTTGCGAGTTTCAAGCCCTGAGGAAACCGTCCACTTCAAACGACACCGGAGAAGAGGAGTCTTCTGGTACGCCAGAGGAAGCGCTTGAAAGCGCATACCAAAACTTGCGCAACGATTTGGCCGCCGAACTATTGACACAGGTCAAGCAGATTCCACCGACATTATTCGAGCGCCTTGTCGTTGAATTGCTTGTCAAGATGGGTTACGGCGGTAGCCGAAAAGATGCAGGCCAAGCAATCGGCAAGAGCGGGGATGAAGGTATTGATGGCATTATTAAAGAAGACCGGCTCGGCTTGGACATCATTTATATCCAGGCGAAGCGTTGGGTAAACACAGTGGGAAGGCCCGAGATTCAAAAATTCGCAGGTGCGTTGCAGGGACAGAGGGCGCGAAAAGGGATCTTCATAACTACTTCGGATTTCACGAAGGACGCCCGAGAGTTCGCATCACGGATTGACACGAAAATCGTGCTGATCGACGGTGAATTGCTTAGTGAGATGCTCATTGACCACAACATAGGCGTTGCCCCCGTGGCAAGTTATGAGATTAAGCGAATAGACTCAGACTACTTCACCGGGCAATAAGTGGGGGTACTACCAATTACCGGATGCGGGGATTAACGAGATGTTCGGTGCACGTGCCCAAACGGCGCGATGTACGGGGCCCGTGCCACGCGTTGACGGATCCGCGATCCCGGCGTACACTTGAGTTGAGTTCCTTGTGGTGCAAGGAGGACTCGCCCGTGAAGTCCCGTGGTTTTACGCTTGTCGAGTTGTTGGTTGTAATCGCGATCATCTCGATTCTCGCGGCCATCCTGCTGCCGGCGCTGGCGCGGGCGCGGGAGGCGGCGCGGCGGTCCGCGTGCCAGAACAACCTCAAGCAACTCGGCCTCATCTTCAAGCTGTATGCGGGCGAATCGCCGAGCGCCAAATACCCGCCGTTCCAGGTGTTTTTCAGGGGCGGGTCCGAGTACGACTTCGCCGCCGCGCCGCGTATCGAGTCGATTTACCCCGAATACCTGACGGACCCCGCCATCCTCATATGCCCGTCCGACCCGAAGGACAGCGTGGACCTGTTCCGCGGCGCGGACGGGACGTTCATCATTCATATTCCGAAGTATCAGGGCGGCCTCGCCCATCGTGCGGATGCGAGCTATGCCTACTGGGGCTGGGTCCTGGACAAGCTCGGCGACACCGACCCGACGGTCCCGCTGGGCGACTTCGGCCAGTACTTCCACCGGCCGGACGACACCCCGGCCCCGGCACAGTTCATGGAAATCGTGCACTACCTCAACGAGAACATTTTCGCGTTGAGCCATGAGGGCCCCGCGGACGATGACGTGCCCGCCCTGACCCCGAGCCACGGGAACGGGGGCGGCCGAATGGTCTTCCGCCTGCGCGAGGGCATCGAGCGGTTCCTTATCAGCGACATCAACAATCCGGCCGCCAGCGCCAAATCACAGAGCGATCTCTGGATCATGCACGACGCCATCTCCCCCATCGCCGCGAATTACAACCACGTTCCCGCGGGCGCCAATGTCCTCTACATGGACGGCCACGTGGAGTTCGTAAAATACCCCGACGAGGTCCCGGTCAGCCGCGTCTGGGCTTCGACCATCGGTGGGGTCTTCGACCCGAACGTCCCGTAACCGGGAGCGGCACGTTGCGCCTCCCCCGCTTGGCAGTTTTCCGATCAATATTGGTGCCCGTCCGCCGTGCGCGCGCCAGGCCTGACTTCAATCCCAAGCACACGCGTTGCAGCCGACCGTCAAACGCTCTAGCAGGCAGGCTCGAGCCTGCGTACAAAGCCATTTCGAAACCGCACCAGATCGCTCACCGCGATGCTATGTACCCGCGCCGCGAAAATTCGTGCTTGCAATCGGCGCGCGGCCGATCTATATTAAACAATCGTTCAATTTAAATTGATTAAATGATTAATAAAAAAATGCGGCCCGCTAAGCAGAGTACCGCCCGGAAACTCCTCCGGGCCGCGACCGACGCCTTCTCCGCAGCGGGCTTTGACGCGACCTCGACCCGCGCGGTAGCCGATCGCGCCGGCGTGAACATCGCGCTCATCGCCTATCACTTCGGCGGAAAGGACGGCTTGTACAAGGCGGTGCTGGACGCCTGGGTCTCCGGGATGTGCGACGGCATCAACCGGGAACTTTCGGGCGTGACCACCGCCGCCCGGCGCACGGACGCCCTCGTGAGTGTGTTCCTGCGGTACGCCCTTATCGAGTCGCCGGGCGTCGCGGCGCTGATCGCCCGGGAGTCCGTTACCGCGGTGAACTCCGGTGCGGCCAGGCGCACGGCAGCCGCCCTCAAGCCGCTCATCGAGCTGCTGGATTCGCTGGTGCCGTCGTGCGAAACCGCCATCGGCGACGGCGCCGCTTTCCTGGGTCTGCTGCTGCGGCTTGCCGCGCCAATGCCGTCCATAGACGGCGACGGGGCAAAGGGGTATCACCTGGCTCGGGTGCGCGCGCTCGCGCTGCTGCGTCCCGCCATCGGTTCCGCGCCGATCCATCCGGGCCAACCAAAGCCGGAGGCCGCGCCGAAACACCGCGTTGCACCCCATCCGACGGTGGATTTTGTGGATTAAGGGAATTTATTGACATTACCCACAATATATTGTGTGGGCTATGGACAATCGCTCCTACTTGTGGTATTGTGTGGACATGGCTACCGCATGACGGTAACCCGCCAAAGTTGACGACGCCCCCAACCACGAGTCGAAGGATTCGCCGCATAGACCGGATGCGTCATACCGCCCCAATTCCGAAACGGCATCGGCATCAGGGCGCCACTCCGCCACCCCCGGGCTGCTCGGAGACACTCGCTTGACCGCACCCAATCCTGGTGAAGCATTGACCCTTTCCGCTGAGATCGAAGCATCGATCCATGATTCGGAGCATCGCGCGCGACGCCGTCCGGCGTCGCGCGTTTCGTTTGAGGCTGAACCCCGTAAGGAGGAACCCCGCGGCGCCAGCAGTACGCCCCCCAGTCAATCGTGCCCCAATTCCGATCGCGACTCTTCCGGGAGCAGTACCATGAAAAAGAGTTACATTCTCGATACGAACGCGTTGCTCGAAGACCCGAACTGCATTCGCGTGCTGCGCAACGGCAAGGAAAACGCCGTTGGCATCCCGTTCCACGTCATTCTCGAACTGGACAAGCTGAAGAAGGAACCGCGCGTCAAACACCTCGTATCGAAAGCCATCGATTCGATTCGCGAGAACCTCGAGGTCGTTCACATCATCAAGGACGACGGATCGGCGCCGCTCATTCCGAGCGTGGATTTGCAGATACTGAAAGAGATCAAGAGCGCGGGGCTCGACGACCCGATTCTCGTCACGAACGATCGCATTCTGCAGCTCATGGCCGAATTCAGCGGCGTGCAGAGCCAGGAATACAAGCTGTCGAAGCCGTACGAATCCGAATCGCAGCAGTACACCGGGTTCGTTTCGGACGACGAAGAAAAGTCGATGAACTGCTTCTCGTGGCACGAGGGGCGCCCGATGTTTCACGGCGCGGACGGCGCGCGCGTGATCGAATACGAACACGAAGTATGGAAGGTGCGCCCGCGCAACGTGTACCAAAACCTCGCGTTCGAATTGCTGTTGCACGAACACATCGACCTGGTTTCGCTGCAGAGCGAGGCGGGATACGGCAAGACGTTTCTCGCGCTCGCCGCGGCGCTGTACATGACGCTCGAGCAGAAGCGCTTCGACAAAATCTACGTGTTGAAGCCGCTCATCGAGATCGGCACGAAGATGGGCTACCTGCCCGGCGACGTGAACGACAAGATGGAGCCGTACATTCGCTACCTGTACGGCCTCGTCACGAAACTTCACTCCTCGCGGCCGGCAAACAAAATATTCGACACGCCGAAGGAAGGACCGACGCGGTTCGATCCGTCCAAGTTCGAGATTCTGCCGCTTGCGTTCATCCGCGGCATGACGATCGAAGACGCGGTGGTCATCATCGACGAAACGCAAAACCTTTCGCGCACGGAGATTCGCGCATTGCTCACGCGCATGGGCGAAAACGTCAAGTGCATCTGTCTGGGCGACACGCGACAGGTGGACAACCCCTACCTGAACGAATCCAACAACGCGCTGAACTGGATCGTCCGCATGATGCGTGGCCTGCCGAACTACGCGCACCTCGTGCTGAAGGGCCACCGTTCCCGCGGACCGATCTGCGACGCGGTGATCAAGTCGGGGTTGTAGTTTCGGGTCACAGGTCGATCTTTTGCGCCGTGGCGCATCACGCACATTTATGCTAAAATGTGTTTATGCGAACTACAATTGATATTCGCGACGACCTGTATCGAAACCTCAAAGCGCGGGCAGCCTTGAGCGGTGTTTCCATGCGCGAACTCGTAGGCCAGATGATCGAGAATGGCTTGCGGACCGGAACGGCTGCATCTGCACTACAATCGAAACGTCGCTCACCACCGCCCGTCGTCATTCCGGCTGGCGGAGGATCAATCCCGGCCATATCACTTGCGAATCTTCGCCGCCTGGACGAAGAAGACGACGAGGCCAGACTTGCCCGATCTTCTTGACGCGAACGTGTGGATCGCGCTGAGCGTCGCGGACCATCTACATCACGCGACGGCCCGCCGGTATTGGACTGAACAGGCGGACAAGACGAGATAGCGTTTTGTCGCGTGACGGCCTTGGCGTTTTTACGGGTCCTGACGAACAAGCACATCTTCGGCGACGCGGCGTTGACGGCGGACGCAGCGTGGCAGGCATTGCGCAGGTGGTTGAAGCTTCCAGGGGTCCGGTTCGCCGAGGAGCCGGTTGGGCTCGACGATTGGCTTGCGAATTGGTCGCACGGAATCCGCATCGCCGGCGGCGAGTGGACGGGCGCGTATCTTGCCGCGTTTGCCGCCGCGGGCCAATTCCGGCTCGTGACCTTTGATGCGGATTTTTATCGATACGGTGGAGTTTCGCTCCTCCGTCTGCGCGCTTGCGATTGATTCGCATTGTGTAGCGTCCGATTCCGGTCGGTTTATCAGTTGACAGACGCGAACCGGCTTTGTTCCAATACCGGGGGCGCGGGCATCAGCAGGCCCGCGTCCTTGTTCTTCCAGACGCGCAAGGTTGCCGGGATTCGCGAGGGCGATTGCGCGGGAGTGGTGCGTTGGATTATCCGAAAGCGCGTTGGTCTTTTTGGACGCTGCCCACCTACGTGCTGTGGCTGGTGTTTTTTTTGATTGGGTTCGATCCCGAGTTGGCGTACGAATTCGCGCGAGAGATCGGGTTTGTGGTGTCGCAAAACGCGATGGTGAATTCGCCGCACGTGGTGACGCTCGCGCTGGCGGGCTACTTCGGTTTTTTCACGTACCAGCGGTGCATCGACGCGGGCCTGCCAAAGCCGGAATCGCAGACGCAGGGTCTTCAGTTCGGTATTCTCGGGCTGATCGCGTTCCTGGCATTTTCGCCGTTTCAGTTGGTGAGCTACGCGGAGATACCCGTTGCGAAGCTCCGCTTTATCGTACTGCTCGTTGGCGGGACGAAACTCTTTATGTGGTTTCTGTTGCTGGGTATCATTGCGCGATATTACTTGCTCGGCCATGTAAACGTGTTCGCGAGCACGGTGTCGGTGTTTCCCAGCGCGCACAGCGGGGAGGACAAGGAAAAGCTGGGTGAGGCGAGTTCAGTCGCGTGGATCGATTCGCGCCCAAAGGCCGAGCGGGCTTCGTCCCAGACCCGGCCCGAGGCGGGAAGCGAGTAGCCGGGCTGGGTCTGCAAGAATCAGTATTGGGGTGTAACGCGGGCGCGATCGGCGCGTACCATTAGCGGACAGGCAAAAGGAGAGGAACAACCATGACCAACTTGGACGAATGGCTGCTTCGTATCGCAAACGGCCCCCTGGGGCCGCTGCTGTACCCGTTGTATTTGCTTCTGGTGTTTATCACGACGTATTACATCGCGCTCGTCCCGTAAGGCCAAGCCGAAACGGTTGAGGCGATGGGGGCTCGGGAAGGGGCCTCGCCCTCGTCGAAGCGTAATCGTAGCGCCCGGTGTCTGTACCGGGCGCTATCCATGTCAGGGCTGCGGCACTAAGGTCAGTGACATCGTCACGTCGTCCGCCGGGAGGGCGCTCGCGTCGGCAACCATGCGCAAGGGGGCGTACTTGCCCGATGCCCAGAGCGGCATGAGGTCCGCGTAGTGGGGGCTGTCCTCGCTCTCGCTTTGCCCGCCGGGATATGTGCCCACGCTTGCCGTCGTGTCGGCAAAATCGACGATCATGCGCCAACTTGCGCCGCCGCCCACGGCGCCGCCGTCGCCGCCGGGATTGACGGTGAACGAGTCGCCGGGAACGGGGCCGCCCTCGCGCGCGAGATTGTCATCACCCATTAGCGCGCGTACGCGAAGGATATTGAAATTACGCCACGCGTACTTGGCGAGGTCTTCGCCGATGTCTTTCTTCAACCGCTCGACCGCCCCGGCAAACGCTTTGCGCACGATGTCGTCGCGGGTTTCGCGTTCGGGCGTTGCGCGGTCGTCGAACCAGACTGAATTCGGGTTCTCGCGGGTCATGAATTCGAGGACTTCGAGCATCGGCTCGCGCTCGTTGTCGCCGGAGAAACCCCAGGACCCGCCGCGCGGCTCGATGCCGCGCGCGGCCCATTCGTCGTTCCACGTCGCGTCTCGGTACTCTTCCATCCAGCGAAGCCAGATAATCGTGCCGATCGAGTCGGCATCGGCGGCGTAGTCCCACTGGCTGAGGGCCGCGAGCAACTTGGCCGCGAAGGGATCGGTCACATCGGTCTGCGTCATAACGCGGAGAAAGACGGGCAGAAACGTTTCCGCGAACTTGTCGTGCGCGTCGTTTTGAATTCTACCCATTGACTCGATGGTGAGATCGTTTGCGACGCTCAACATGTCCACGATGCGGCGGGAGCGGCAACTTGGGTCCCATTGAAACCCGAGATAGAAGGGATAGCCAATCGAAGCGGGGCGGCCGTTCGCGGACATAATGAATCCCTCGGGCGGATTGATTGCGAGCGGCATTTTGTCTTTCGGGATCATGCCGACCCAGTCGTTGTCGCCGGACGCGCCGTCCATCGGCACGCGGCCTTGGCCGTGCTGGCGGACGGGCAGGGAGCCGGCGCAGTAGAGCGCGATGTTGCCTTCGACGTCGGCATACATGAGATTGATGCACGGCGCGACAAGCTGGCGCGCGGCCGCGAGCCATTCATCGAAGTTTGTGGCGCGGTTCATGCCGAAGATGGCGAGGGCGTCGGTCGAGACGCCGAGATCGGTCCATTGCATCGAAATGACTTTGCCTTCGCGGCTGATGACGGGGCCATGGATGGTGTAGTCGATGTCGAGTTTGTGCGGCGCTTCGCCCATCAAGGGCACCTCTTCCGTGATGCGCTCCATCGCTTTCCATTCGCCGCGGTGCTTGTATTTGAGGGGATCGGTTTCATCGACGGTCTCAACGAAGTAGTCGACGGCATCCGTTTGAAGATTCGTGATACCCCAGCCGAGGCGGTCGTTGTGTCCAATCACGATTGACGGACTGCCGGCGAAGGTTACGCCGGCGATGTTGCGGCCTTCGGCGCTGAGATGGGCAGCGTACCAAATTGACGGCAGGCTGAAACCGAGGTGCGGGTCGCTGCACAGCATCGGTTTGCCGCTGCGCGTCTTGCTGCCGGAAACCGCCCAATTGTTCGAGCCGAAGGCGCCTTCGCGGCCGGGCCATTGATCGGGAAATTGGCGTAGCGCGGCCATGTACGCGGAGGACGCACCCGAAATGGACGCAAGGCCCGCCTTAGCTACCTTCGTCTCGTCCGCTTGGTGGGTCACGGCGGGCACTTCATATGGCCGGTCAAGCGGCCACAATTCCTCGAACGCTTGTGGCCCGAGCTTATCGAGCATCATGCCAAACCAGAGATCGTCGTTCGTTCCCGATTGGTCCCACGCCATGTACTTGCCGAATACGATGCAATCGACGGGGGTCCACGGCGCAAGATCCTGGTCGGCGCCAAGTTCTTTCATCTTGGCGTTGACGCCCTGGCAATACGCTTCAAGGTCATCGCGCAGGGCGTCGGGGTAGTTGCCTTCCCTCCAGAATTGTTCGCAGGTGCGGCGCAGGCCAAGCTGGCGCACGAGGATGTCTTCCGCGAGCGCGTCCTTCCCCACCACTTCGGCGAGCGTACCGGAAGCGCGGCGGCGCGTGACTTCCATCTGCATCATGCGGTCCGTCGCGTGGATGTATCCCAGCGCGCGCACCGCGTCGGTCCATTTGGTTGCGAAGATATGCGGGATGCCGTATTCGTCGAACTTGACCTCGACGTTGCCACTGAGACCTTCGAGTTTGGTTTGGGCGCTTGCAGCGAAGGCGAATGCGCACAGCGCCGCACATACGAGAATGTTCTTCATTGGTAGGCTCCCCTCGTGGCCGCAGATTCTCGGGAAGAGCATAGCAAAGATGCGTGGGTGGGGCGAGGCTCCTTGGGTGGGGCGAGGATCCTTGGGTGGGGCGAGGCTACTTGGGTGGGGCGAGGCTCCGTCCGAGCCGACTTGGACTTGTCGATAGACGCGGCTCGGGCGGAGCCTCGCCCCACCCCGAGTAGCCCCTTCCTCGCGCCCTACTTTCTCGCGCGCTGCAACAAATGCTTCTGCAAGCGCCGAAGATCGTCCGCATTGATGAGGTCTACGCCGGCATCGAGCAGCGCGTCCCAGAATTCCTCGCGATGGGGGATGGCCCAGAAGCGGACGACTGCACCGCCCGCGTGTGCTTTATTCACAACGGCTTTGACTTTGTCGCGGATGTCCTGCGGCATTTCGCCATCGCGGTTCCATTTGAACGTGCCGGCCCAACTGTCGCTGATGAGTGGCGTGAGACTGGGGTCGATCGGCGCATCGAGATCGCGGAGGCGCCCGTCGATAGCGGCGAGTCTGCGCGGTTCGGCTTTGAGTACGTCGCGCGGGGCATCGCCGGAAATGATGACGGTAACGGCGCGTTCTTCGATTTTGCCGTTTTCGAATACCGTTAACATTTGTTCGTATTTTTTGAGGACGTCTCGCAAAGCAGCGTAGGTTGTCGCGCCTTCGGATTTGAAGTCGATCAGCAACCGCAGAGATGGGCCATTTGGGAAGACGCGGCCGTTGTTGGCGACGACGCGGTCGCGCAACGGATCGAGGTACAGCGCCTGCAACGTGCGCTCGGGTTTCACATCGTCGCGGTCGTGCGCGACAAGTAGCGCGCCATCGACGAGATAGATGTCCGCTTCGACGCTGCAGAAGCCGTGATCGAGCGCATCGAGCAATGGACGCGCGTGCTCGTAGTCGTTGTGGGCGTGGGCGTTGGGAAGGGGCGTTTGCGCGGCGGCGACGCCGACCGAGAAGAGCGCTGCGATGAGGAAGCGGATAGTGGTGCTCATGCGTGGCGGCAAGGTCCTGGGTGGTTGGTTACGGGTCGATGGACGATATGGACAGGATGGACGCGGAAAGCATTGTGTGCGTTGTGGGCAGAATGGACATTGTGGACTCGGTGGACGTTTTGCACGCTGCCATCCCCCCACACTTTGAAACTCCCGCATTTTTACGCCCCAACTCTCTCGCTTCCCAACTACTCGCTACTCACTTCATCCTGGGCCATCCAGTGGTGCATGAGCGGGCCGTGGCCTGCGCCCAGGGGCAGGGCGTGGCGAATCGCTTTAGTGAGATACGCTTTCGCGCCTTCGACGGACGCGACTACATCGAAGCCCTTTGCGAGGAGGCCCGCGATCGCGGCGGAGAAGGTGCAGCCCGTACCGTGGGTATTCTTCGTGTCGAAGCGCGCGGAGGAGAACGTCTGGAATGTGTCGCCGTCGAACAGGAGGTCCACCGCCTCGGGACCTGCCAAGTGGCCGCCCTTAACGACGACGTAGCGCGGGCCCTTTCCATGCAGAACGCGCGCGGCCTCCTGCATGGATTCCGTGTCGGTGATGCGCAGTCCCGTGAGCACTTCGGCTTCGGGGACATTTGGCGTGAGTACATGTGCGATTGGCAGCATCTCGCGGACAAGCGCGTCGCGCGCGGCGTCCTGCAGCAATGTGTGTCCGCTCTTCGCGACCATAACGGGGTCTACAACGAGCTTATCGATGCGGTTGCGCTTTACCGCTTCAGCGACTGCATGGATGATGTCCGCGTTGGACAGCATGCCCGTTTTCGCCGCGTCGACACCGATATCCTGCGCGACCATGTCGATCTGTTTGGCGACGAACTCCGCGGGCACGTCGTGCACGCCATCCACGCCAACGGTGTTCTGCGCGGTGACGGACGTGATCGCGGACATGCCGTACACGCGCAGGGCCGCGAACGTTTTGAGATCGGCCTGAATGCCCGCGCCTCCGCCGGAATCGCTGCCGGCGATCGTCAGCGCCCGCGGGACCAATGCGTCATTCATAGAGAATCATCCCTGCAATGCATGCGGTCATGAGACTCGCGAGCGCGCCGCCGACGAACGCTTTCAGACTGAGCCGCGCGACGTCCGTACGGCGTTCGGGCGCTAGCGCGTCAAGCCCGGCAATCGTGATTCCTACGCTGCCGGGATTTGCGAAGCTGCACAATGCATACGTCGATATCATTATGCCGCGCGGGGTCATGGTGCCGTTCGCGATCGCATCTTTCAAATCGAGATAGCTCAAGAACTCGTTGAATACCGTTTTCTTGCCGAGCAGTTGCGCAACGGCGGAAACGTCCTGCGACGGAACGCCGAGCAGCCACGCAACCGGGCGAAACGCAACGCCGAGAATCTGTACGAAGGTAAACCCCGTGGCTTTTGTCAGGCACAAATCAACCAAGTACACGAGACCGAGAAAAACGATCAACGTGGCGCCGACGTGCAGCGCCATATTAAGTCCCTGGGCCGTGCCCTGCGCCGCGGCATCAATTACGTTGTGCGATTCGACGGGTACCGAAATACGTTCGTCGCCCGAGGTTTCGGGTTTCCCGGTCTCGGGCACGAGCATCTTCGACAACAGGATCGCCGCGGGCGCGGTCATGAACGACGCCGTGAGAAGATGGCCCGCTTCCGCGCCGAAGGTCGAGTACACAACCATGACGCTGCCCGCGATAGTGCCCATGTAGGTCGTCATGATCACGCAGAGTTCCGATCGTGTCATGTTCTTGATGTAGGTGCGGACCGCAGCGGCGGCCTCGATGCCAAGGAAGATTTGCAGCGCGGCGCAAAACGTCTCCGCGCCGGACGTCTTCAGGGTGCGCCGCATGACGCACGCAATCGCCCCGACGACAAGCTGGATCACGCGCAGATGGTGCAGCACCGCCGATAGCGCAGACACAAAAATGATGACAGGCAGCACCTGGAACGCGAAGATGGCGCCGATGTTCTGGTCTTCCGGCAATTTGCCGAATACAAACCGGGCGCCGGCCAGCGTGGCGGCGGTCAGTACGTTTACTCCGGCGGACGCGGCGGGAAATATCGAATCGCGGAGGCCGGTCTTGAGCACGAGAACCGCAATGACGAACTGCAAGCCGAGCCCCCACGCGACGAGCCGCCACGAAATGGCCTTACGATTCTCGGAGAGCGCATACGCAATCGCCAGCATGACCAGCAGACCGAGAGCGCTGATGAGACGAAGCTCCACGTTGTACCCCACCCACGTCCAAAAGGATTGGGTGACATCATACTGACTTCACCGCGGAGTGGAAAGTCCGGGCCCGGGCGGGCCCGTTCGCTACTTGCTCAGATGGACGTGGAACGCTTCCTTGCTCTCTTCTTCGCGGATGGCGCGGAGCACGTCCTCGGCCGTCCGTGCGGCGCGGATGGCTTCGCGTAACTTGGGATTGCTGAGCAGGTGGGCGATGCCGGCCATGGTTTGAATGTTGCCCTGAAAGCTGCGGCGCGGGAACAGAATGAGCACAACGATTCGGGCGGCGATGCCGTCGATGGAATCGAACGGAATGCCGGTATTGCAGACGCCGAGCGCGACGATAATGTCGTCAATGCGGTCCGAGAGGCCGTGGGGCGCGGCTACGCCGTATTCGAGGCCGGTGCTGGCTTCTTTCTCGCGTTCCTTGACGATTTCGAGCGCGTGCGCGCGCATGGACAGGGGGATTTCGTGCGCGTCGATGAGCGCGTCCACCAATTCCTCGATGACCGCCTGCTTGTCGCCGGCGACGAGATTGAGCTTGATGGTCTTTTCGTGGAGCAGATCGCCGAGGCGCATTAGGCCGCACCTCCCTCGGCTTCGGCGGCTTTCGCGTCGGCCTTCTTCTTCTTGATGCGCTTGAGGCGGAAGGTCTCCTCGCGCTCGCGCTCGTCGAGCACGCGCGCGATGGTGCGCATTTCGCCGCGCAGTTTCGGCAACAGGTATTCGTTCAGCGCGTTGATGCGGCGGCTGACCTTGCGGACTTCCTCGCCGATAATCAGCAGGTTCGATTCCTTCGGCGCACAGACGAGTAATTGCTCGACCATGCGCTCGGAGGAGTCCGACGCTTCCACGACTTGCGAGCTCACGTCCAGCAGGCCGGTGCCGCGCTGGCTTTGGGTCCGCACGATGTTGTGCCGGTCAATCGCGCCGAGGCTCAGGCCCCACACCTTTTCGGTGCGAACGTCGAGCTGAAGTTCGCGGCGCGCAGCGACGCCCGCGCTGCGCACGTCGGCCGTGCCGCGCACGGCGCGCGCGATGGCCAACGTCGCGACGGCGGAGCGGCCCATCTTGTGCAACTGATTGCGCAAATTGCGGAGTTCCTTCGCGCGCTCGATCAACTCCTTCAGCAGCGCTTCACGCTTGCCTTCGAGGAGTTGCACGCCGTCCGCGGCAAACTTGATCTGGGCCTTGTGGGCCAGAAGCTGCATGCGCGTCGGCGCTACGTTGTCCATGCTCATAGTGCTATGACGCTTTCACCGGTAGTAGCATCGGCCGCGTTTTCAAAATCGTGCGCGTGCTCCTGCTCGTCATCGTAATCGATCGCTCGAAATGGCTCGGACGGAGCCTCGCCCCACCCGATTATTCAACATCGTCTACTCCGTCCATTCCTTGTAATGCTTCTGCACTTGTTCGCGCGAGACGCGGGTGAGTTCCGCCGACGGCAGAATGCCGAGGAGGCGCCAACCCAGGTCGAGCGTTTCTTCGATGGTGCGCCGGACCGCCTGGCCGATCATCTGCTTTTCGAATTCGACGGCAAATTTGAGGTACTTCTTGTCCAGTTCACCCAACGCGTCTTCGCCGACAATGGCCATCAGCTTACGCACGTTGCGGCCGCGCGCGTACGAAGCGTAGAGCTGGTTCGCGACGGCGCGGTGATCGGCGCGCGTGCGGCCCTCGCCGATGCCGTTGTTCATCAGGCGCGACAGGCACGGCAGCAGGTCCACCGGCGGGAACACGCCCTGACGGTGCAGCGGACGCGACAACACGATCTGCCCTTCGGTGATGTAACCCGTCAAGTCCGGAATCGGGTGCGTAATGTCGTCGTCCGGCATCGTGAGCATCGGCACCTGGGTGACCGATCCCTTCTTGCCGTGGATGCGTCCCGCGCGCTCGTAAATTGTCGACAAGTCGGTGTACATGTAACCGGGATAGCCGCGTCGGCCGGGAATCTCTTCGCGCGCGGACGAAATCTGGCGCAGCGCCTCGCAGTAGCTCGTCATGTCCGTGAGGATGACGAGCACCTGGTAGTCGTGCTCGAATGCCAGGTACTCGGCGACGGTAAGCGCGCAGCGCGGCGTAAAAATACGCTCGATGGCGGGGTCGCCTGCTTTGTTGATGAAAGACACCACGCGCGACTTCTGGCCGCCTTCTTCGAACGACCGCATGAAGTACGCGGCTTCGCGCTCGGTGAGACCCATCGCGCCGAACACGACAACGAAATCTTCGGCCTCGCCCTTCACCTGGGCGTTCTGCACGATGAAGTTGGCGACTTCGTTCGCGGGGAGACCGGACCCGAAGAAGATCGGCAACTTCTGTCCGCGGACGAGCGTGTTGAAGCCGTCAATGGTCGAGAGGCCGGTTTCAATGAAATCGTTCGGCTTGTTGCGCGATACGGGGTTGATGGCCGTACCGATAATGTCGATTTCCTTGTCTGCCACGACAGGGGGCATGCCGTCGATGGGATCGCCGGTGCCGTTAAATGTGCGGCCGATCAGTTCCTTCGAGGCGCCGATGCGCGCGGCCTCTTTCTTCAGCGAGACCGACACACGCTTGATGTCCACGCCCTGCGTCCCCTGGAGCACCTGGACGATCGCGTACTTCTTGTTCGCTTCGAGCACCTGCCCCTGACGAACGAGGCCCGTCTCGGAGACGAGATCGAGGATCGCGCCCGTCGGGAAGCGGTCGCCGTTGCCGAGGAAGACCAGCGGCCCCGACACGTAGTTGAGGTCCCAATACTCCTTGTGGAGCAGGTTGGGTTCAGTCGATGTTGCCATGATGGTTTACCCTTTTCTCGATGAGAGATCGGCCAGAACGCGGCGCATCTCTTCGAGCACGACTTTCTGGCGTTCGGCAATGGTTGCGTTCGATTCTTCGCGCAGACGCGAAATGTTTTCGCGGACCGGCAGTTCCATGATGCGCACGAGTGTGACGCCCTGGTCGAGCACCTTCTTCGAGGTCTCGAAGAACTCGAGCACGGCATCGAGCAGCGCGCAGCCCTTCTCTAACGAGCAGTACGCGTCGTTGTCCGAGAAAGCGTTCTGCTGCAGGAACACTTCGCGGATCATGCGCGACACCTCGAGTATGAGGCGCTCCTGGTCCTGCAATGCGTCGGGACCGACGAGCTGCACGACTTCCTGCAATTCCGCGTCGCGCTGTAGCAGCGTCTGCATCGCCTGCCGGTTCTGCATCCAGGTCTTCGGCGCGTTTGCCTCGAACCAGGGATCGAGTTCCTTGAAGTAGAGTGTGTAGCTGCGGTTCCAGTTCAACGACGGATAGTGGCGGCTGTACGCGAGCGCCGCGTCGAGCGACCACAATGCGCCGGCGACGCGCTGCGAATTCTGCGTTACCGGTTCGGACATGTCTCCGCCGGGGGGCGACACCGCGCCGACGATCGTGAGCGAACCCGTGCGTTCCTTGTCCGTGCCCGCGTCGCTGCCCGCGCAGACCACGCGGCCGCTTCGCTCGTAGAACTCGGAAATACGGGACGCGAGGTAGGTCGGGTACCCTTCTTCGCCGGGCATTTCTTCGAGGCGTGACGAGATTTCGCGGAGCGCCTCGGCCCAACGACTGGTCGAGTCTGCCATGATGGCGACATCGTAGCCTTGATCGCGGTAGTACTCGGCGAGCGTGATGCCCGTGTAGACCGATGCGTCGCGCGCGGCCACGGGCATATTCGAGGTATTCACGACGAGCACGGTGCGGTTCATCAGCGAATCGCCCGTCTTCGGGTCTTTGAGGTGCGGGAATTCGTCGAGCACGTCCGCCATTTCGTTGCCGCGCTCGCCACAACCGACGTAGATGATGATGTCGGCATTGCAGTATTTTGACAGCGTCTGTTCCACGACCGTCTTACCCGTACCGAAACCGCCGGGCACGATGGCCGAACCGCCGAGCGCGATCGGGAACAGGCAATCGAGCACGCGCTGGCCCGTGAGGAACGGGCGATCCGAACGCAGCTTACGCGCGGTCGGACGCGGCTGCTTCACCGGCCAGTAGTGGGTCATGGTCAGTTTTTCGCCGTTGTCGAGGGTGGCGATGACTTCCGTGTTTGTGTATTCGCCCGAGCCGACAATGCTCGCAATCGCGCCGCCCTTGCCGGGGGGCACGAGGACCTTGTGCGTGATGCTCTTCGTTTCCGGCACGGTGCCGAGAATGTCGCCCGCGACCACTTTGTCGCCCACCTTTGCCGTCGGCGTGAACGACCACTTCTTCTCGCGTTGCAGCGCGTCGGCGGTGAGGCCGCGCCCGATGAAGTCTCCGGACTGCTGTTTCAACGTGATAAGCGGGCGCTGGATACCGTCGTAGGTCGACCCGAGGAGGCCCGGCCCGAGTTCCACCGCGAGGGGTTTGCCGAGCGGCACGACGGGTTCGCCGAGGTACATGCCCGAGGTGTCTTCAAACACCTGCGCGAATACCGTGTCGCCATCGATGCGGATGACTTCCCCCATCAGCCCGAGCTTGCCGACGCGCAGGATTTCGCCCATGGCGACGCCGAGCATGCCGCTGGCCGAGATCATCGGCCCGGAGATGCGGGTCAGTGTTCCGACTTGTTGGGTCGAGGACATTGTTGGTCACTCCAATCTGATTTCATAGCCGATTGCGGGCTTCAGCACCGCGGTAAGATACGCATCCACATTCGAGTCTTCTTCCTCGAACGCGGGACAATACACAATCAAGGGCAGCCCCTTGTGCCGCCGCACCCGTTCCACAAACCATTCCGAAAACTCCGTTCGATATTCTTCCTGAACGATAATCACGCGCGCTTCGCGCGTTTCGAGCAATTCCCCGAGGCGCTTTTCCGCCTCGTCGACGGTCTGCGTCTCTTCGACGAACACGCCCGCGAGCGAAAGCTGCAGCGACGTCTGGCCGCGCGTGAGCGCAATGACGTTAGGCATGCATCGTCTCCTCGCGCACCTTGCCGAGCGGCAGTTTCGCGGCCGCGCCCCGCGC
This sequence comes from Candidatus Hydrogenedentota bacterium, assembly GCA_013359265.1. Lineage (NCBI taxonomy): Bacteria > Pseudomonadati > Candidatus Hydrogenedentota > Candidatus Hydrogenedentota bacterium. The sequence goes on along the minus strand of JABWCD010000007.1, from coordinate 43,687 downwards.
AATGAGCCGCAGGTTGACGACTTCATTGTACTTGGCCCAGGCGAAGTGCATGACGACGGCAAAACTCATCGTGTGCACGTGCATTTCGTGGCGCAGGTGTTTGATGATCAATTTGTCGAAATGCCGGTCCATCGGCGAGAACCGCGCCGCCTGCACGAATGCAATCAGGTCCTCGGCCAACTCCTTATACGGCGTCGGCGCGAGGAACTCCATCGCGTGGATCGCGTCGCGCGCGCCGGCCATCTCCTTCAACAACTTTTCGTTCAGCCATCCCGAGGGGAGCAACCGCGCGGCGAGTTGATCGGCGCCGCCGTGGCCGTCGCGCAGTTGCAGGAGCATACGCAGGTTGATGCGGTCGATCTCCATGCGCAGCACTTTGCGGAGAACCCGGCTGTCGTCGTCTTCGCGCGAGCGTAGCGTGCCGACGTTGCGCACAAAGTAGCCGCGGTCGAGCGCGTCTTCGAGTATCGAGAGGTCGTTCTGTTGTTGCCGATAGTCGCCGATCGAAGCGGCAAGCGGGCCGCACAGATCGGGTTTCCACGCAACAAGCGCGGAAACGAGCTCTTCCATGGAAGACCGTTCCGCAAACGACTTCATCAGCGTTACGGTCAGGTTCGGGCCGGGCGACAAGATCGCCAATCCGGTCTGCGCATCGAGGCCGTGATGGCGCAACCGGAGCAGCGCCTTGACCGCGGCGAGGTCCCACCGCATGAGGAACCGGTCCGTCAGGTCCTGCAAGGGCCCCGCGGCCATGCGCGACAGGGCCTGTTGCGCATTGACGAGATTGCGGGAAACCGCCTCTTCGATCGCGTCCACGCCCTTGGCGCGGGTCAGCGCCTCGGCCATTTCCTGTTGGTACGGCGACTCGAGCAGGTCGTCCCCGATCTTTTCCACGTCGTAGAGGTTGATCAGGTCTTCCATGTGCTGCTTCGTGAACAGCTTGCTGCGCATACCGCCGATGCGGGCGTTTAGATATGGAGCGAATACTTCGGCGGTTTCCATTACTTCGCCCCTTCGCCGAACAGCGCGTGAAGGCAAACCTTGCGCGATTCGTTCTGCAATTTGCTCAAGCGGCTCGACAGCGAATTGGTCACGCGGTAGGTATGGGCCGCGTCCTGCATGGCGCAACCATCGCGCATCGCCGCCGACTCGACAACGGTGATACTTGCGAGACCTCGCTGTTGCAGGCGGGCCTTGGCCCGATCCGCGAACGACACCGGCACCGTCACAATTGCGTCCTTGGGCGCGTCCGCCGCCAACTCGTCGAGCAGCGCGTCGAAGATCGCCGGGAATTTCGGCGATTGTGCGGCCTTCTCGAGTTCGAAGCTGACGGAACGCAGGATTTCGTCGGCAATGGACTGCTCCATCGTCAACGACTCGTGCTCGGCCTCAACGGCGAGCAACTGCCGCGCACGTTCCGCCAACCGCCGGACGTCCCGCTCGGCGGCATCCACCGCCTCTTTCCGGCGATGGTCCGCGCGTTCGCGTGCCTCCTTCAGGATGGCGCCCGCTTCCGCGCGTGCCGCGTCGAGGACGGCCTGGCAGCGATCCGCCACCTGGCGCGCCATGGTGTCAAACAGGGCCTGCTGCATGGAGAACGGCTATATCGCGTTGACCAGCATGATCGCGATAACGAAACCGAACACGACGATCGTTTCCGGAATTGCGAAGAGAATCAGGACGTTACCGAACAACTCCGGCTTTTCGGCCAGTGCGCCCGTTCCGCCCGCGCCGACGCCCGCCTGTGCGCGGCCGGTACCGAGGCCCGCGCCCGCAATCGCGATGCCCGCGCCGATCGCCAGACCCATCGCGCGAAGACCACCGCCCGTGCTCGTCTCAGCTCCGGCGGCCGCTTCCGCGCCCTCGGCAGCAAACGCCAAAGGCGCAACTGCCAGCGCGCACACGAATACCGCGAGCGCCGCGACGATCAATTTACTGTACCTGCGAACGATTACCATGTTGCCTCCTTCTTGAACGGTTTATAGCTTCTGCCCTCGGGATGGTAGAACTTGGGCAGGAATTCCACGTAGTTGAGCCGCAACGAGTGGAGCGTCGGGCTGAATATGGATAGTCCAATGTTGAACGTGTGTACAAGCGCCGCCGCGGGGATTCCGATGTACCACGGCAGGGCCGCGCCAAGCGCGTTGGCAAGGTCGGCGATAATCACGCCGGCGAGACCGAGCGCCATGAGACGGCAGTAGGACAGGACGTTGCCGAACAGCGAGATGACTTCTAGGAACATCACGAGGCCCATCGCGCCGAGCGCGTAGATCAACATCACGAAACAGACGGCCAAGCCGGCGATGCCGAGCATCGAGACTATGGACGCTGCGAAGAAGCCCACCTTGAGGAAGTTGAGGGCGACGAGGCCGATACTCAGCAGCCCGATCAGTAAAGCGAGTTTTTCGATCGCGTGCGCCATGTGGTGGTGCTTGTAGTTGAACCAGAACCCGAGCGCGAGCGAAAGCGGCACGTGCACGCAACCGACGAGAATGGCGTACAGCATCAGCGTCGGTATGTCGTGGCTGCGGTGAATCCAGATCGGATGAATGTCGAACCACCGCTGCAGCAGGTCGCCGCCGAGTTCCATGTACAGGAAGCCGAAGAAGAAGCCGGAGTAGGCCATGTAGGTCCCGACCTTGCTCGCGGAACGCACCGCCTCGATGTGCCCAAACTTCTTCCCAAGCCAGCGCGCGAAGACAAATACCACAACGGCGTAGAGCATGTCGCCGAGAATGAATCCGTAAAAAAGCGTAAACGCCACGGCGACCAGAACGGTCGGATCGAAACTGCCGTATGTAGGCGGCTTGAACAGCGACAGCAGGACTTCGTAGTGCTTGAAGATGCCCTTGTTGCGCAGGAGCGTGGGCACCTGGTGGAGGTCGACATTGGCGACGCCGAGCTTCGTTACCGTAACGTTTCCGGCAAATTCGCGGCCCAGGCGCCCGGAGAGGGCGTCGGCCTGATCCGCGGGAATCCAGCCGTTGACCACGGCGACCATGCCGCTCTGCGCGAACTGGTTTACGATTTGGAACCGTTCGAGTTTGTCTTCGAGCACCAATGCCAGTGCGGTCACTTCCGCGCCGTATTGGCGGGCGAAGTTTGCCAGCCCGTTGTTGACGCTGGCGAGATGGCCCCGGTTGGATTCGATAGTCTCGCGAATCTTGTTGAGCACGTCGCTCGCGCCGGAGCCGACGATGCGGCTGTCGGGTGGATCGACCGCGGAAATGTGTTCTTCGAGCAGGATGCGGCCGGCATGGTCATTCAGCGCCGCCGGATAGGTCAGCACGGCGACGGCCTGATTGCGCGCAACTTTCTGGTGGACCAAGCGGCTTTCGGCGCCAAGTTCCGACTTGCGCCGCTCGTCGAGCCTGGCAAGCGCGGCCTCGATGTCTCCCTTGAGTACAATGGCGCGGGCCTCTTTGCCGAACGCGACATTGCGGCCCCCGAGCATCGGTACAACGTTCTCGATGACTTTGCGGAACTGCTCGAGAAGTTCGATGTTGTCCTGCGCGTTGAGCTTGCGCCGCGTCAGCGAACGCAACTCCCGCGCGCGCAGCGCCACGAGCCGTTCGAGTTCGTAGTCGGACTTCTTGCCCAACTCGGCGGCGGCGGCGTTGACCGCCGTCCAGTCCGGCTTCACGGTAAGCAGCGGGACAACCTCCGCCGCCATCCGGTGAAGGTCTTCCATGGCCTCCGCCTCGTCTCGCTGATCGCCATCGAGCGCAACACGCGCGAGATAGTCCGGCGCGTCCTCGACGGCGAGCGGGACTTCCTCGAGGTGGACGACGCCTTGCTCCTGCAGGTAGGCGGTCACCGTGGGAAGCAATTCCCGCAGGCAGACGATTTCCAGGCGCTCCATTGTGGCAATTGCCATTAGCGGACCCCCTTTGGAAGGACCAACGCGACGACCGCGTCTATGGCTGCGCCCGCACGGGTCTTCGCGTCGTCACGCATGGCGTTCAATTTGCGGTCGAATTCCATCCGGTACTTTTCTCGGTCGCGCTCGCGGGCCTCATCCCCTTCACGCCGGATCGCGGCCACTTCCGCAGCCGTAGCCCGGGCCGCTTCCTCGACCGTGGTGAATGCTTCGACGCGCGCGCGGTCGACAATGAGTTTGGCTTCGTGGCGGGCGGCTTGCTCCTGCTCGATCAGCGCCTTTTCGTGGCGCGCGATGGCCGGCAATGCCGACGCGGCCGACGCGGAAACGGCTTTTTTCGCAGTATTATCCACGGCTCTCCATCACGAGTTTTTAGAGGATCCGAGGCGACGCCCGGACAGTTCGCGCAGCACAGCCACCCCTACCATGATCGCCCGATTTCACCGGCCTAATGCGTGAATCTGCACGCGAGACGAAATCGTGACAAATCTCACGGGTGAAAGTCAAGCCGGTCAAGGCTACCAAACGGTAGGTACTGCATGGGAACCGGGTCAGAGGGAAGTCAACCGTCAGGCACGCGGGTTCTTTCGGGCGCGGCGGATTAATGCGTACGCGTCGTTTAGCGCCCGCATCACGTCGTCGTCGCCACCGTGATCGGGATGATGCAGCTTCGCCTTCGCGCGAAACGCCTTTTCGACATCCGGCCACGGCGCGGACGGGGACACGCCGAGCATCTTATACGCGAGATCGAGATCGCGCGCCGACACCGGCGCTTCGTCGTCCACACGTTCACCGCGCAACTGACGGATGCCGCGAATGATTTGCGGCCATATCCCGGCGTAACTCAGCACGCCGATGATGATCGCGATGATGATGAACTCTTTGATGCTTGGCAATATCACGGCCCAATTTCCAGGTACCTGCGAGGATACGCCGCCTGCCGCGGCGTCACATCCCAACTTCCTCGCTCTACTTTCGTTTCTTCTTCTCTTCGTCAAACTTAAAGATGTTGTCCACCGCTTCGCCGACCGCGTCCAGCGGTTCCTTCGATGCATCGACCTTTCTCGCCCGGCTTGCGAAACGTTCGAACCACTCGCGAAGTACCGGCACGAGTTTCATGTACGCAAACCCAAACGCCATTCCACCGGCGTGCGCGGCCCACGCGGTGCCGCCGGCCGACCGGTCGGACGTTAGACTCAAGACGAAAAACAGGACGGCGAGCGCCCACATGTAGAGCGGAAACGGAAGCGGAAACAGATACACCTCGCGCTTCGGGTACGCGACAGCACACGCGGCCAATACGCCCAGCGTCGCGCCGCTCGCGCCGATCGTCGGTGCATTACTTCCCTGCGCGATCGACAGTCCAAACTGACAGATCCCACCGACGATTCCGCATAGAAAATAGAACCGGAAGAATTGGCGCGTGCTGAGAATGCGCTCGACGTCCGGTCCGAAAAAGTACAAAGTGAGCATGTTGAAAAACAGATGCATCAAGCTGCCGTGCAGGAATATGTACGTTGCCAACTGCCACACGGCGCCGAACCGCAAGAGAGCTGGATTCAACCCCAGCCAATATTCGACCGTCAGCGGCAGAGCGCCAAACGCGGCCGCGGGGATGAAGACAATGAGTTGAATCGCGAATGCGATTGTAGTCGCGACGATTAACCGCTGCACGGCGAACGTAATCGGCCGCCCGCCCGCGGCGGAATACGAATACCGCCGCTCGTAGTACACGTTGCTCATCGGGGCGCCGTGTGCGCGCGGGCGCGGCGCGCGGCTTTCGCGATCGAATCCATTCGCATGGCAAATAGCGTGTCAGATTCGCCGCGCGAGGGCAACCTGGCGGCGTTGGCGTGGGCTTTACTCGCCATCGGAGTTGGTGAGCGGAAACGATGGAACCGGCCCGGTGCGTCCGAACGGCAGATACCGATACACAACCTTGCCGACAATCGAATCCACGGGCACCGTGCGCTTCCACCGTTTGCCTTCCACCATGTCGGTGTCCGCGTTGCTCGCGTCGATGGCTTCGCCCGTGTCGGGATCGATGAGCCAGCGGCTGGCATCATCGCTTTGGTTTCGGTTGTCGCCCAACACAAGGACCTCGCCGTCCGGCACCACGATGGGCTCGACGATGTACTCCATCGGTTCCACGATGTACGGCTCGGACGCATACTTTTCGTTCAGGCTCAGGTAACCCAGATTGATGTCCGCGTGGTCGCCCGCCACCGCCACGATGCGCTTCACGAGGAACCCGCCTTTCAAGAGTGGGTCCGCAAGCACGACGATGTCGCCGCGGCGATAGGCCGATTGCGGGAGCGCGACGAGGAAATCCCCGGGTTTGAGAATCGGTTCCATCGATTCGCTCGGCACGCGGAAAAAGCGCATGCCGAGCGCGACGTATCCGAAAAGGAATAACGCCGCGAACGCGAGGAACGCGACGTAAAACGCCGTGCGCACGCGCGACAGTCTGTGCTTTGGAGGGGCCGGGACCGCGGGACGTAGCATGCTTGCGCGTTATTCCGCGCTCGCTTCGCCGACGTTGCCGGAGCGCACCTTTTCGAGCAGGCGCGGCACCACTTCGCTGGACGGGTTCAGTCGTTGCGCTTCGAGCAGGCACGCTTCGGCTTTTTTAAGGTCCGGTTTATTGATCCATGCGCGTGCTTCGTTGAGCCACGTGAAAAAGAGCTGCGTATTCGAACGCGCCGATCCGCGCGCGCGCCGCCATGCCGCCGCGGCGTCCGCCCAGTCCGGCTGGATGTCAAATCGCTGCGCCGCGTAGAAATTCGTCGCGTAGTCTTCCTGTAACTTGTAATCGCTTGGCTTGAGTTCCGCCGCGGCCTTGCTCAACTCCATGCCCTTCCGGTAAACCTTCTTCTCATCCCATTTGAGTTCCTCGGCGACGGACGGCGAGTACGCGAGGTACGTTTGCGCGAGATTAAATTTGAAGTCCGGATTGTCCGGCTCGAGTTCAATCGCCTTGTTGTAGTTTTCCAAACCAAAAGCCAACTGGCCGACGTGCGAATAGTGAATACCCAGGTTGTTGTACGCCAGCGCCAACCGGGGATCGGCCGCGATCGCCTCCTTCCAATATCGCACCGCGTTCATCTGTTCGCCGCGATAGTCGTAAAGAAATTCGCCGTAGTAATTGAGCGATCGTGCGTTCTTGGGATAACGCGCGAGCAATACCTTGTATGCCTGCTCAACGCGATCCAATCGGTCTGCGGACGACTTCAGCCGCGCCTGTACTTCGTCGGCGCTCGCGGGGTCTTCGGAAAACTGCACCGCGATGTCGCGGTCCCATTCCGCGAGCGCGAATTGCAGCAGCGCATATTGCCGCACCGCGTCGACCACCTTCTCGGAATCGTCCGCGGGGACCTGGTTCAGAAAATCGGTTTCCGCCGGAAACGAAGGCAGCGTTGCCGCCAGGCACGGCGCGATCGTCACCATCAGGGCCAGCGCAGTTCTCATCGCTCACCTCGCTTCATCGAGTTGTTACGGCGTCACACCGCTATCGCCACCAGACATATGCGTTCACCGGCATTATCTTCCTGAATCCAAGCCGCTCATACAAGCGCCGCGCCGGATTGTCGTTCGTAACACCGAGAGCAACGCGGGAGAGTCCCGCGTCGCGGAAGCACTGCGCAATCTCCCGCATGAGTTGCGTTCCAATTCCTTGCCCTTGTGCCTCTGGCCGGACCACGACCTGAAGTACGAAACCGATCCCGGGCGCCGCCTCGCACCCGACAACTGCCGCCACCGGCGTACCCGATCGGCGCAGCAGCCGGATAAATCCGGGCCGCGTCATACCGTACGCCCCCTCGGCGGCCGTCCGCACGAAACTCTCCGCGCCCGCGGGTGTGCGCACTTCGGCATGCAGGTCGCGCCCGGGATGATCGCTATAGGCGTCGACAATGATATCGGCAACGCGCACGTAGTCACCGGAGTCCGCCGGCACACTCTGCGACAATAGCGGCCCCGACAGCGGCTTGGCGTTCAGCGGCGCGTCCATAAGCTGCCGCTCGATTCGCTGGAAACCGAGCGGTCCAAAAGCGCCGTCCAACTCCAAGGGACATAACGCGACGGGCTCGGCGGATATGCCCAGCACCCCGCAGGCGCGCAGTTCCGCCACGGCGGCGCGCGCCAACTCGCCTTCGATTCCCCGGCCAACGTACGGCTTGAGCACGTGCACGAAGGTAATATGGCCCACGCCATCCCGTTGCGCGGAAACGACCAGCGCGCGCGCCGACAACTCGTCGCCCGGCGCGTCGTCAAAGGCCGCCCAGGCCCGAACCGCAGGATGTGCCAACGACGTGGAAATCGCCGAGGGGGCCTTCTTTCGATAGTCCTCCGCCGCGGCAGGCCCGTACAGCGTGACCAGCCCCGCCGACACCTCGTCGACAAACGCGTCGAAATTCACCGGCGGCCGGCGAATGGCCTCAATACGCGGCATGGCCCAGGGAAACACCGTGTCGCGGGTTCAATAGTGGGAACAGCTTCATATGGCGTTCACGATTGTATAAAGAAGGCAGGCGCCATTTCGATACCGGCAACTCGCTCTGGAAATCGAGAAAACTTTCACGGTATACTTTCGTCGTGTGCCTCTAGCAAGGCTACCCTTGTTTTTCGGTATTGGTGACTTCCATGCGTCTGGATCAGTCTGCCCGCAAGCGTTCCACCTTCTCCGCCTATGTGGAGTTGACGAAGCCCCGCATCCTCACGATGGTGCTGGTGACGGCGGCCTTGGGCTTTTTCATGGGCGGCGCCGGGTTCCATGGGTTCGCGGCGTGGGACGGACTGCTCACCTTGCTCATCGGCGTCGCGATGACTTCCGCGGGGTCCGGCGCGCTGAACCACTACCTTGAACGCGAATCGGACGCGCGCATGGAGCGCACGCGCAATCGGCCATTGCCCGCGGGACAGGTGCACCCGATGCACGCACTGCTCCTGGGTGAGTACCTAATCCTCGGTGGAGTCATGTTATTGCTGTGGCGCGTGAATCTACTCACGGCTTTTCTCGCCCTCTTGACCGCGTTTCTGTACGTACTCGTGTACACACCCATGAAGAAGTGGACGTGGCTCAACACACTGATAGGCGCCGTCCCCGGCGCGCTGCCGCCGATGGGCGGCTGGACAGCGGCCACCGGCGAACTGGAAGCAGGCGCATGGGTGTTATTTGCAATCTTGTTTTTCTGGCAGCAACCGCACTTCTACTCGATTGCCTGGATTTTCCGCGATGACTACGCGCGCGGCGGGTTCAAGATGTTGCCGACGGAGGACCCGGATGGCCGCCGCACGTTCCGCCAGATGCTCGGGTTTTCGGCGCTGTTGATCCCGGTGTCACTGCTGCCCGCATGGTCGGGTCCCCATGAACTCGGCGTGGTATATTTTGTTGGTGCAAGTATTTTGGGCGCGCTGATGTTTGCGTCGTGTATACCCCTGGTGCGAACGGGATCAACGACCGACGCGCGGCGCGTGTTGCGCATGTCGATTCTGTACCTGCCGCTGCTGCTGGCGCTCATCGCGTTCGACATCAGCCTGTAACTGAGCGGTGAGGTCTGAGTACATAGGAGCAGTTCCGTGAAGTCCCGTCGTATTGGGCTTGTCGTCGTTCTCAGTGCAATCCTGATCGCGTTGAGCGTTGCGCCGTGGGTGTTCCGCTTCCCAGCGCCACAGCCTGTAATTCCCGTCGCCGCAGCGGCGTTGGAACCGCTCCCCGACCTGGGCCCCGTGCCGAACTTCGAACTCGTCGCCGAGAACGGCGAAAAGTGGTCGAGCACGTCGCTTGAAGGGAAAGTCTGGGTCGCGGACTTTTTCCTTACGTCATGTCAGGGCGCCTGCCCGGTGATGATGCGGCACATGTGGGGTGTCCACGAATACTTCAAGACGAACGACTGCGTGCAATTCGTGTCAATTTCGGTCGACCCCGACACGGACAAACCGGAGGTCATCGCGAATTACGCGAAGGAGTACAAGGCCGACACCGCGCGCTGGAAATTCCTGACCGGGCCCATCGAGGAAGTGCATCGCATGGCGAGCGAAGAAGGCTTCAAGGTCGGCGTCCCCGAAACCCCGATGCAGCACAGCCGCCGCTTTATCCTCGTCGATGCGCGCGGGCGTATCCGCGGGTACTACGAAGGGATGGACGAGATGTCCGTGCGGGAGTGCATCGCGGACATCGAGCGCTTGTTGGAAGAACAGGCGTAGTGGACCTGCCGCTCCTTCCGACCGTCAATGCCACGCTGAACGGTTGCGCCGCCGTGCTGCTGTTCCTCGGTTGGCGCGCCATCAAATCGGGCAAACGCGACACGCACCGCAACTTTATGATCGCCGCGCTCGCCGCGTCCGCGCTCTTCCTCGCGTGCTATCTCTACTACCACTACCAGGTCGGCTCGGTGCGGTATCAGGGACAGGGCGTTATGCGTTACCTGTATTTCGCCATCCTTATCACCCACACGCCGCTTGCCGGGATCATGACGCCGTTCATTCTCGCGGCGGTCTGGTTCGCATTCAAACGGCGCTTCGACGTCCACACGAAGATAACCCGCTGGCTTTGGCCCGTATGGATGTACGTTTCCGTCACCGGCGTCATTATCTATCTCATGCTGTATATCTTGCCGCAGCCCGCGTAGGTCAATCTCGCTATTGACCGGCACTCTTTCTTTTCACATACTGTTTGAGTAACGCAGCTTTCGGGGGAGTTTGCGGACCCATGCGGTGGATTGACGTAACGATTCCAATGATGCCGGGCATGACCGTGTGGCCCGGGGACCCTGCGTTCACGCTTGCGCCCGCCGCCCGAATCGCCGATGGCGCCAACTGCAACGTTTCCACGCTTACTCTCAGCACCCACACCGGCACGCATTGCGACGCGCCGTGGCATTTCGAGGACAGCGGCAAGAAACTCGACGAAATCGACACGAGCGTTTTCTTTGGCGACGCGCTCGTGATCGATCTCCCGAACGTGGACATGATTCGCGCGGACGACCTTCGTCCGGAAACGCTGCCGCCGCGCGTGCTGTTCAAAACGCGCAACTCCGGGTATCCCATCAACGCACCATTCAATAAGGATTACGTTGCGCTGGACCGATGCGCGGCGCAACGGTGCGTGGACGACGGTGTCCGGTTGGTCGGCGTGGACTATCTGTCCGTCGCGCCGTACAAGCAGCCCCAGCAGCCTACGCACCATATTCTCCTGCAAGCGAACGTATTCGTTGTCGAGGGACTCTCGCTGAACCAAATCGCGGCGGGCACGTACCCGTTCGTTGTGTTGCCGATGCACGTCGCCGGCGCGGACGGCGCGCCCTGCCGCGCATTTATTGGAATCGAGGAACACCGTGCCTGATTTTCACGACATGCGCGATGTGCTCGCCATTGTCCTCGCGGGAGGGCAGGGCGAGCGGCTGCACCCGCTCACAAAAGACCGCGCGAAACCCGCGGTGCAATTCGGCGGCCAATACCGCCTCGTCGATTTTACCCTGTCGAACTGCCTCAACTCGCAGTGCCGCCGCGTGCTCGTGCTGGTGCAGTACAAGTCATTGTCGCTGGTGCGCCACATCCGCGAAGGTTGGGGTATGTTGAGCCGCGATCTTGACGAATACGTCGAACCGCTCCCAGCGCAAAAGCGCGTCGGCGAAGATTGGTACCTTGGCACCGCCGACGCCATCTATCAGAACATGTACTCGATCGAACCGGCGGAGCCGTCCGAAGTGCTGATTCTGTCGGGCGATCACATTTACAAGATGAATTACGGCGAGATGGTCGCGTTTCACCGGCGCAACAAGGCGGACATGACTATTGCGACGCTGGAGATGCCGCTGGCGCAGGCAAATCGTTTCGGGGTGCTCGAGGTCGATTACACCGCGCAGGTCGTTGGGTTCCAGGAGAAGCCGGCCAACCCGACTCCGTTTCCGGACCGTCCGGATACCGCGCTGGCTTCGATGGGCGTATACGTGTTCAACCTCGACGTCTTGCGCGACGCCGTTTACGCGGACGCGAAGAAACAAACGTCGCACGATTTCGGCAAGGACATCATCCCGGAGTTGATCAAGTCGCACAAGGTCTTCGCATACATGTTTCGCGACGAGAACAAAAAGGACACTCCGTACTGGCGCGACGTCGGAACGATCGATTCGTACTGGGAAGCGAACATGGACCTGGTCAGTATCGATCCGATTTTCAATCTATACGACCAAGAATGGCCCATCCGCACGCACCTGCCCAACCTGCCGCCCGCGAAGTTCGTGTTCGGCGCGGAAGGCGTGCGCTTCGGCGCCGCGGTGGACTCGATCGTCAGCGCGGGGTGCATCGTCAGCGGCGGCTTGGTGAAGCGCAGCGTGTTGTCGCCCAATGTCCGCGTGAACAGCTACAGCCACGTCGAGGAAAGCATCCTGCTGCCCGGGTGCAACGTTGGGCGCAACTGCCGCATCCGCCGCGCAATCGTCGAGCGCAACGTGCAAATCCCGGAGAACACGGTCATCGGGTACGACGCGCACGAGGACGCGAAGCGCTATGTTATCTCTCCCGGAGGGATCGTCGTTGTGCCGCCGACCGAGTGGACACCCCTTGTGCCGAACGCCGAGCGCATGCCGTACCATGCAGGCTAGGGCGTTGCCTTCGTTCCCCCTTTCGTCCGAAACGACGCCCTGATCTGCGTGGTCATATTCGCATGGCCGTGAAGGCGGCCACCGGCAAGTTGAGCCGTCCCCGGTTCGATTGCTACGCTCTCGCGGGCCTGTTTGGTGCGACCCCTACATATCAAAGGTAGTTTTATGCGTCTTCAATTCGCGTCCGCGACGACCGGGCCCAATATCCGTTTTCGTGCGATCCTGTATTTCACGGTCCCGCTCATGCTATCCGTGAATGGATTCCAATGCCCTTTTAACGAACCGAAGCAGGCGCACGGCTATACGCAGATCAACCGCAACGGCTTTGGGTATATCGAGAACCTCGTGGATATGAACGACTACCCGTGGGGGCTTCAATACTTCCAGCCCGACGGTAGCGATACGGGACACATCTACTGCTCGACCGGCAACGGCATCGACGATCAGGTGCTGTATCAAATCGGCCAACTCCGGCTGCCGATACCGCCGCTGCGGCCCGGCGAGGTACGGCGATACCGGCCGGACATCGGGGACCGGGCATGGGAGAGTTCGCTCGATATCCGCGACTTCGAGAAGGGCCCGGCGTTCGAGACAACGGGCTTTCGCTCGCTGAAAGTGTACAAACCGGACGGCATGCCGACCTATTTGTACGCCGGTAGCCTGTCCGCCGACACGGCGTTGTGGCGCAGCGCAACGGGCGAACCGGGCGATTGGGAGAAGGTCTGGTCCTATGGCGATCGCGGATCGATTCGCGCCGTCGCGGTCCACAACGGTCTCCTCTACTTCGCCGTGCTGCCGGGCGGCGAGATCGGCAACGGGGCGCCGGGACAGGTCTGGGCACACGACGGCGTGGACACATGGCCGATTGTCGAGGACGGGTTTGGCGATCCAACGAATGGCGGCGTGTGGACCATGGCCCCTTTCAACGGCTACCTCTACGTTTCCCTGGCGAACATCGTGAAGGGATTCGAGGTCTGGAAAATGGAGGGCAAGGGCGACAAGGCCGGGCCGCCGGTGCGCGTACTCAACCACGGCGGTTCGTGGCGCGGCAATTACGCCGCTGCGACAACGTGCGTGTTCCAGGATCACATCTATTTCGGCACACAAATCCTCGGAGGGGTCAACACGTCGGGTGAGGGGCCGGTGCTGCGCGGCTGCGATCTCGTGCGGCTGGACAAGGACGACAACATGGAGATTGTGATTGGCCCCGATTCGATCTCTGGCATTCCCTCGGGCTTCGGTAAACCACAAAACGCGTACGTGTGGTCAATGGGGGTGTACAAGAACCAGTTGTACGTCGGGACATGGGACCAGACGTCGATTATCCAATACGCCGTTGACGAGTTCCCGCAATCGATTGAACAACTGCTCGCGTTTCTTTCGACCGACTTCGGAATTCCGGGCTTCGATGGGCAGAAGCGCGCGATCGGGAACTTCGCGGCGGGCGTGACCGGACCCAAGCGCGAACCGACCTATCTGAGCGAACAACTCGATATGGGCGGCGACGTGTATCGGACGCGCGACGGCGTCGCGTGGGACGCCGTGTTTACCGACGGACTCGGCAATCCGTACAATTACGGCGCCCGCATCATGCTCGCGCACGATGGCAATTTCTACATTGGCATGGCCAATTTGTACGAGGGCCTCGAAATCTGGAAGAAAGACGCCGCCACCGCGGACGACGCGATCGGCGAATGAAGGAGAACTGACCGATGGCCGTTAACCTCATGTCTACCCTGCGCGGATCGCTTCTGGAAAACTTCTTTCCGCAAGGATGGGACCTCGGCAAACTCGACTCGCTCTGCGCGCGCGCGCCGGAAACGATTACGCAACGCGAACGGTGGTGGAACAAAAACTTCGAGCCCATTCCCTGCGAGTCGCTGCCGGATTTCGACACGATGATGGGGCACGAAATCGCGATCGAAATCCTTAACGCCAAGATGAAGAAGAAACCGATTGCATTCATCCTGCCGGTGGGACCGATGGGCATGTACAAGTGGGCGGTTTATTTTCTCAAGGAGTGGAACGTGGACTGCAAACACGTCCACGGGTTCAACATGGACGAATGGAGCGATCCGAACGGGAAGACATTACCTTCCGCCGATTCGGGCGCGTTTCAATATGCGATGGAGCAGGCGTTCTACGGCCCGCTGGGGAAACTGACCGTGCCGAAGGCGCAGCGCCATTTCGCCACGAAGGACAGCCTGCCGAAGTATCCCGAACAGATTCGCGCGCTCAAGAAGAAGGGCGCCCGGCTCGTTACGGTGTTTGGCATCGGGCGCGTGTGCCACATCGCGTTTTGGGAGCCGCACTTCGCCGCCGAGTACAAATCTGTCGAGGCATGGAAGAAGGCCGAATTCCGGCTCGGCGCAAAACTGCATCCACTCACGATCGAGCAGAACGCCATCACGAGCTTCAAAAGCCGCACCACCCTCGTGCCGACAACGGCGAATACCATCGGCCCCGGCCTGTTTCTCAAGTCCGACCGTATCATCGGTGGCGCGGACGGTTCGCTGGGCCGCGGCATGATGTGGCAGGGCATGTCGCTCTGGGCAACGCTTCACCACGAACCCACGCCGTGGATTCCGAGCACGTTCATGCCGACTTTATCCGGTAGGTTGTTCTTCCTCAAGGAGATCGCGGGGCCTCTGGTAGCGGAGTGCAACTGATCTGACGCTCGCGAATAGGTACTCGGTTCCCTTTCCGCCGTCGGGAAGTTGACTTCCCGCGCCAACGGACGGAATACTATCCCGAATATGGGCGGCACGTCTTTCGTCTATGTCTACGTGGACAGGCCCTCTGTCCCCAGGTTTTAACGAATACACAGGAGGAGATCATGGTGCGTTTTGCATGGTTGCGCCGGGCCGCGACGGTGGCCACGGTTGCATTGTTGGGCGCGGGCCTCGTCGCGGGCGCCGCGGAAGAGAAAAAGGGGCTCGACCCGTCCAAAGTCAAGGCCGCGGCCCCTGCAGCCGCGGCGAGCGGCGAGATGGAAGAGATCAAGTTCGAGTTGCCGCCGCCGTTTTTTGGCGGTACGCCGTTGACCTATTTCAATGAACACCTCGAGGAAGCGGTCACGGGGCCGCGCGATCCGTTCCTGGCGCCCAAGGGCGCGGTAAACCTGTCTAAAGGAAAGACGGTCACGAGCAGCGATCCCGATCCGACCTTCGGCAAGCTGTCGATGATCACCGACGGCGAGAAAGGCTACCAGCAGGAATACTTGACCGAACTGGCGCCGGGCACGCAGTGGGTGCAGATTGACCTCGGCCAACAGAGCGAGATTTTCGCCGTGCTGTGCTGGCACTTCCACACGGCCGAGCGTGTCTATTTCGACGTGGTCGTCCGCACCGCCGACGACGCGGACTTCACCAAAAACGTCCAGACGCTGTACAACAACGACTACGACAACTCGTCCGGCCTTGGCATCGGCAAGGACAAGGAGTACATCGAGAACAATGAAGGCCGGCTGTTCAGCGCATTGAAGGACGGCAAAGGCGTCTCGGGCCGCTACGTCCGCCTGTACGCCAAGGGCAACACCACGGACGAAACGAGCCACTACGTCGAAGTGGAAGTCTGGGGCACGCCTGCGAAGTAATGACATGGCGGGGGATTCGCCCCGCATCGAACGATCAAACGTGCTGGAGCACACGGCCGGAAAGGCCGTGTGCTTCTCTATTTTTACTATGGCGCAATGCGTCGCGCCCTGATTTCACACGTCTCGAGTTTCGGAATGCAGTTCTGGAATCTCGGATTTGAGATTTGAACTCTGGCCATCAGGCGCTCCTACCTTCGTAAGCGGTTTTGAATTTCCAGGGGCCATGCTGCAGCATAGTGTCATTGGAGAATTAGTCATGCGACACGCGATTCTGGCGAAGCTTGTTGTTGGGTTTGCGGTTGTAGGACTTGCTGCGCTTGCCGCGGAGATGGCGCCCATCGACATCAAACTCCCGCAAGCCTATTTCGGGGGAACGCCGCTAAATTATCCAGGCGAACACTTGGAGGAGAGCACCGGATTGCCGCGCGAGCCATTCTCCGCGCCGAAGGGCGCCGCGGTCCTTTCGCAAGGAAAACCGGTCACTAGCAGTTCCGCCAATCCGACGTTCGGCAAGCTGTCGATGATTACCGACGGCGAGAAAGGCTATCAGCAGGAGTTTCTCACCGAACTTGCCCCAGGCACGCAATGGGTCCAAATCGATCTGGGGGAACCGTGCGAGATTTACGCCATCGTCGTATGGCATTTCCACCAGGGCGAACGCGTCTACTACGACTTCGTCGTCCGAACGGCAGACGACGCGGACTTCAAGACGAACGTACAAAAGCTCTATAACAACGACTTCGACAACAGCTCCGGATTGGGTGTAGGCAACGACAAGGAGTACATCGAGAGTAACGAAGGGCGTCTCGTATCCGCGCTCAGGGATGGAAAAGGCACACTGGGCCGCTACGTCCGGCTTTATTCCAAAGGCAACACGACGGACGATGCGAACCACTACGTCGAAGTGGAAGTCTGGGGCAAGCCGCGACCGAAAAAGTGACGCGCGCACGCGGTTGTTCTGACAATTCGCAAGTCGCCCGGTCGGCGTGTCCCTTTGCGATCCATTCTATCCTTTGCGCCGCTTGCGAACGCCTTGGCTCCTCGAATCCGCTAGAATACTTCCCTGATGACCAACACCACCGTGCAAGAATCTTCGCGCGCCGGCCTTGCGCTCGTCCTGATTGCGCTTGCCGTCGCGCTCGCGTTTCGCGTGCCGGACCTCAAGCTGAAGCCGTTCCACGGCGATGAAGCGAATCAGGCCTATAAGGCCGGCAAGATTCTCCTCGAAACCGGCGTCTACACGTACGACCCCATCGAGCACCATGGCCCTACGATCTACTATCTCGCGCTCCCGGCCGCATGGCTGACGACCGACGGCACCTTTGCGGGCACCGTCGAAGCGACATATCGCATTGTGCCGGTGCTCTTCGGCGCGGTGATCGTACTGTTGTTATTGCCATTGCGCACGGCGCTCGGAAATCGCGCAACCTTTATCGCGGCCCTGCTCACGGCGACTTCGCCCGCGATGGTCTACTACAGCCGCTACTACATTCAGGAAATGCTGCTGGTCTTCTTCGCGTTTGGCGCGATTGCCGCGGGATGGCGGTACACTCAGCGTCCATCATTGTCCGCCGCGATCGCAGGCGGGCTATGCATCGGGCTCGCGCACGCAAGCAAGGAAA
Source organism: Candidatus Hydrogenedentota bacterium (assembly GCA_013359265.1). NCBI lineage: Bacteria > Pseudomonadati > Candidatus Hydrogenedentota > Candidatus Hydrogenedentota bacterium. Next base: position 25,987 of record JABWCD010000007.1, on the reverse strand, counting down.
CGTGTGTACTTGCGTTCGCGTCGTATGTCGGCGCGGGCATGTGTACGGTGGGCTGGTCGCGGCTGCGCGACGGCAAGGGCGATACGCGTGCGGACCTCAACTGCATTCGCGCAAGGCACGCCGCACTTTGTGCGATTGCGGCCGCGAGCGTATCCGTCCTGTTCTTCTCGTCGTTCTTCACGCACTGGCGCGGCGTCCTCGATTCGGTGTTGACCTACGCGAACTACACGAACAAAGCGGGCAGCCCGCATATACATGACAAGCCGTGGCACTACTACCTGCAGATGTTGCTTTTCACGAGGAACGCGCCGTACCCGTGGTTCAGCGAGGCGCTCATACTTGCTCTCGGCGCGCTCGGCATTCGCGTGGCCTTGTCCGCAAAGCGGTCACACACGCCGCATGCAAACCTGTTGCGCTTTCTCGCGTTCTACACGCTGGGCATGACGGCCGTATACTCGATTATTCCCTACAAGACGCCGTGGTGCGCGTTGAACTTTCTGCAGCCGCTAATCGTCATGGCGGGTGTCGGCGCGGACGCGCTTATCCGAGGGCTTCGATTGCGCGCGTGGCGCGTCGGCGTTTCGACGTTGCTCGCGCTTCTGGCGGGCCAACTCGCGTGGCAGGCGTACCTCGCGTGCTACGTCTATCACTCCGACGTGCGCAATCCGTACGTCTACGGCCACACGTCCAGCGCGATCAAACGTCTCGAAGAACGCCTCGATCAGATCGCCGCGGTGTCGCCCGAGGGCTACGATACGCTCGCCGGCGTTCTCAGCCCGACCCGCGACTATTGGCCGCTGCCGTGGTACTTGCGCAAGTTCGACCGCGTCGGCTTCTGGGACACGCTGCCGCCGGAAGCGGGCGCGCCGATCTACTCCGCGCCGATTGTCATAGCCTCATCGAGTATTGCACGAGAGCTCAACGCGAAACTGCCCGGCGACTACCATTCCGAAATGCATGCATTGCGCCCCGGCGTGCTGCTGACGGTATTCATTCGCACAGATCTTTGGGAGGCCTTTATGGCCACGCGAGTACGTTAAATTGCCGGTAGGAGTAGAATCCATTACGAATAGTCCCCACGGTTGGCTATAATAATGGCGCTTGCGCAACCTTTCATAGGTGTGCAGCGGTGGATTACCTGGACTCTCGGGCAAAGGAGTAACAGACAGTGCCGACCATGACATTAGAAATGTCAAGCGAAGTATTGGCCGCTTTGCGGTGTACTCCCGCGGATTTTCCTCAAGAAATCCGCTTTGCCGCCGCGACCACGTGGTATTTGGACGGGAAAATATCTCAGGAGATTGCCGCACAAATCGCTGGAATGAACCGAACGGATTTTCTGCTGGCCCTTGCTCGCGCTGGAAAGGAATCGTTTCAGGTCGACTTAGCGGACTTGGATCGGGAACTCCGGCATGGGTGAGACCTTCGTGGTCGATGCGTCTCCGCTCATTTTTCTAAGCCGCGCAGACCAACTCGTGCTCCTGCGAAAGCTTGCGTCCAGAGTTCTCGTGCCTGTACCGGTTTTGCGGGAAATCCAGCGAAAAGGCCCAGATGACCCGACGGTTCGCGCGCTCGCCTCAAACTCGTGGTTAGAACAGGTTACCGCTTCGGTTGTGCCCGCCGAAATCACCGGATGGGGACTCGGAGAGGGCGAGTCCGCTGTGCTTGCGCACGCCTACAAACAGTCTGGCAGCGCCGCTGAAACTCGAATAAGCGCGCGCGCCGCGTGGAATGCGGTTTTCCATTCGCGGCCTTTGTCGGTCGTTGTCGGGACGCCGGTCGACCAGTCGGTTTCCTGATACCAGTCGCCGCACTCATGATCGATTTGATGACTCCAAGTCCACTCAAACGTCTTGATGAACGCGTCAGCGTATTTTTCGTCGAGGGTCCATCGGTAAGCTTCAACAAGCGCATTCATCAACTCGGCCTGCGCCCACCATGTTTTCAGCAGGCGATTTTCGTCGAGGTGCCTCGCCTCGAGGACGTGGCCGGACATCGGGCCGTATGCGGCGAGCCCGCCCTGCGCGTTATCGAAGCCGAATGCCAGCGCATGGTCGATCAATCCGAGGACAACCGGCCGGTATCGTTCGTGCGGCTCGTTAAGCAGGTCGACGGCTTCGAGCATAAGCCACGCAAGCTCGACATTGAGGCCGTACGAAGTCGTCATGTTACCGTGGCCGTCGGGAACGGGATTCCAATCGCGATCGAAGGCGGTGATCGTGCAACGATTCGCGGGGTCTATGCCGCGGGCCGCGATGAGTCGAAGAATATCGCGCAGCGGATCCAAATGCTGCTTCGCGCCCGTGACTCGCGACAGGTACAGCAGTCCTTCGAGCACATTTGTGTGCATGTCGACGGTCTTGATGCCTTGTTGTCCACCGAGATTCATTTGCTCGTCGTTAAGAACGGGCCACGGGGCGCCGTCGAAATCCTCGATGTAGCCACGGTCTCCGTCTTTCGCCTTCGCTGACAGCACGTCGAAAACACGTTCCGCCAGTTCTCGCGCCTCCGCGCGCTTCGACGCGCGGAAGTATTCGCATAAGCCGATCAGCGCGTAACCGTGAAAGTCAGTATTCTTTCGTCGCGATATGGGCACGCCGTCCCTCGTGACGGAGAAATAGAAGCCGCCATTCGCTTCATCCCACATGTGGCGTGCAACGAAGTCGAAACCCTGCGTCGCAAGTTCGAGGTACCGGCCATCGCCGAGACCGTGCATGTGCGCCATAGACAGTGCGGCGATCATGCGCACCTGCATGATTAGGATTTTTTCGCAGTCGTCGAGCCGATTGCCGTAGCGGTCGAGGCGCGTCAGGAACCCGCCGAATTCCTTGTCCACGGCGTGCGTCGCCCAAAACGGCATAAGATTGCCGGCAAGAGTCGATTCAGCCTTGCCGGCAATGATGGTCAGTTCTTCACCTATGTCATCCCGAGGCAACCGGCTCCGCCTCCGCTTTTTTCGCCGATCCGTTGCCGCGCGCTTCCTGGGCGCGTTCACAGCGCGCGGCCATGTCGATCAGCCGCGCGGCGAGTGCGGTCCACCCGGTCTGATGGCTTGCGCCGACGCCGCGGCCGGTGTCTCCGTGGAAATACTCGTAGAAGAGGACCAATTCCTTCCAATGCGGATCGTTCGCGTACTGCACCGCGTCGCCGTGGCACGGCCGCCTGCCGCCTGCATCCGGTATGAACAGCGACGTAAGCCGCCGCGCGAGTTCGTTTGCGACTTCCTGCAAGTTCATCAAGTTGCCCGAACCTGCCGGGCATTCGACCTTGAGCGAGTCGCCGTAAAAATGGTGGTAGCGTTCCAGCGACTCGATCAGCAGGTAGTTCAACGGAAACCAGATGGGCCCGCGCCAATTCGAGTTTCCGCCAAACAATCCGGTGTCGGACTCACCCGGCGTGTACGTCACCCGGTATTCCTCATCGCCGACGTTGAAGACGTACGGCCTATCGAGGTGAACGCGAGACAATGCGCGAATGCCGTATGGCGCGAGAAATTCGCTTTCATCGAGGACATAGCGCAGCACGCGTTCGAGCCGGTCACGCGAGGGTATCGCGAGCAGGCGGTGTTCGTGGTGGACCTCGCCGTACACATCTTCCTCCATGTAGGAAATGTGGCGCGCAAGGTCTTTGCGGTTCGCCATAAACCATTCCATTCGCTTCTTGAAGCCCGGCAACTTGTCGATGACGCACTGCTCGAGATTTTCCACCGCGAACAATGGAATTACGCCTACAAGCGAGCGCACCTTCAGCGGAATCGACCCGCCGTTCAGGCGCAATTGGTCGTAATAAAAACCGTCCTGCTCGTCCCACAACCCGTTTCCACCAAGCGTATTCATCGCATCGGTAATGTGCACAAAGTGCTCGAAGAACTTCGAGGCCATGTCTTCGTATGACGGATCGGTTTGCGCCAGTTCGAGGGCCATGGACAGCATGGTCGCGCAATAGAACGCCATCCACGCCGTGCCGTCCGCTTGTTCGAGCGTCCCGCCCGTGGGCAGCGGGCGCGATCGATCGAACACGCCTATATTGTCGAGGCCAAGAAATCCGCCGGAAAAAATGTTGCGTCCATCCGGGTCTTTGCGGTTCACCCACCACGTGAAGTTCATCAGCAGCTTCTGAAACGTCCGCGCGAGGAATTGTGTGTCGCGCTGGCCGCGCGGTCCGGTCATCTTGTACACGCGCCAGCACGCCCATGCGTGCACCGGCGGGTTCACGTCGCCGAACGCGAATTCGTACGCGGGTATCTGGCCGTTCGGGTGCATGTACCACTCGCGGAGAAAGAGCGTGAGCTGCGCCTTCGCGAATTCCGGGTCCACCTGCGCCATCGGCACCATGTGAAACGCCAGGTCCCACGCCGCGAACCACGGATACTCCCACTTGTCCGGCATCGAGATGATATCGCGGCTGTAGAAGTGCGGCCACTCGATATTGCGCCCCAGCTTGCGCGACGACGGTGGCATCGGCTGCTCCGGATCGCCATCGAGCCAGTCGCGAATGATGTAGTGGTAGAACTGTTTTGTCCACAACAGCCCCGCGTACGCCTGCCGCGCTACGTTGCGTTCCTCGGCGTTCGCGATGTGCGCCATGCGCGACGCGTAGAACCCATCCGCGTCCTTGATGCGCTCCGCGAAAATCGCCTCGAATTCCGGCCCCAGCGGCGGGACCTTCGGCGAGTCCGCCTCGGAACACAGCCGCATCTTCAGCGTCACGCTTTCACCGGCGGGTATGTCCAGTACATAAAGCCGCGCGGCTTTCGTGCCTTGCAGTTTCGGGTTGACGGCGTCTGTCTTGCCGTGAACGACGTACTCGTGAAACGCGTCGCGCACGTACGGACTCATGTTCGTCGCGCCGAACAGACGCTCGGAGTTCGTTTCGTTTTCGGTAAAGAGCCACTGCGCGGGCGTCGCGCCGGGCCCCGCGTCCGCGCAGAAAAAATAGCGGCCGAACGTAACGTGTCGCGACACCACGACACCCTCTTCGAGTTTCATGCCGGGCTTAATCCAGCAACCTTCGTGCAGGCATCCCCACGACCACGTGTTGCGAAACCACAACTGCGGCAGCACGTGGATGCGCGCCGCTTCCGGTCCCCGGTTCGCCACCGTGACGCGGATCAAGATATCGTCCGGCGCGCCCTTGGCATACTCCGCGGTCACGTCGAAGTAACGATTGTCGTTGAACACGCCCGTATCGATTAATTCGAATTCCGGCGCGCCTTTTCCGCGGCGGCGGTTTTCCTCCGCCAGTTGCGCGTACGGATACTCCGCCTGCGGATACTTGTACTGCGCCTTCATGTACGAATGCGTCGGCGTCGAATCGAGGTAATAGTAAAGTTCCTTGACATCCTCGCCGTGGTTACCCTCCGGCCCAGTCAATCCGAACAGCCGTTCCTTCAGAATCGGATCCTTGCCGTTCCACAGCGCAAGCGCGAAGCACAACCGGCACTCGCGGTCGGTGATGCCCAACAATCCGTCTTCGCCCCACCGGTACGCGCGGCTGCGGGCGTGGTCGTGCGGGAAGTAGTCCCAACACTCGCCATAAGGCGAGTAGTCCTCGCGAACGGTTCCCCACTGTCGTTCGCTGAGGTACGGCCCCCAGCGCTGCCAGTTTTTCGTGCGGTCGTTCGATTCCACCAATCGCTGTTCTTCAGCCGTCATCGATTGCTTTCCCTTGGGCATGATGAGTTACCTCTGCACGATTCGTATCGCGTGACCGTCCGGGTCGCGCACCAGTATACCTTGAGAGAAATCCAGACTGTTCTTCGGAATTTCGATAACACCAGGCGATACCCACGCGTGGCCCGTCGTACGCACCGCCTGCGCCGCGGCCCTTGCATCGGTCGCGGTCACCGTCGTTTGCCACTGCCAGAGGTCGGGCGCGCGCGAGTCCGCGGGATAGGGGCGACCGTCGCGCGGAGTGAGGTATTCGAGGAATTCGATAGACGGGCCTGACATGGAACGCAGGCTGGTGATACGCAGCCGCGCCCCGAAAACGTTGTTCAGGTGCTCCTGCTCGACGCCGTAATTCTCGCTCTCCCCCGCCACTTTCATACCGAGCACGTCCCGATAGAAGCGCAGGCTGGCCTCCGTGTCGTTTACGACGATTGCGGTATGGTCGATGCCGAGAAACAACTTGTCCGTGGGCACGTGCCACTTTCCATCGCCTTTGCCTTCGGGAAAGTTCAGCACCTCGAGCACGTGCCCATCCGGGTCCTTGAAGTAGAAGGCGCTGATCCCGCCCGCGTTCTTGTTCCAGCCGGGCAACGTCTGCGGCCCGCTCGACGCGTGCGCGACCTTGAACCCGCGCAGCCGCGCGTAGGCTTTGTCCATGTCGCTCACAATTATGGCGATATGCTGAAACCAGCGATCGTTGCTGCGCGAATCTATTGGAATGGGGCGCCCCTGCGGCGCCAGGTACTGCGTCAGTTCGATCTGCTCCGAGCCCAATTGCATCCGCGCGATGCGCATTCGCAATCCGAATACGCCCGACAAGCGCTCGTACGCCTCGCCCGCCACTTCGGTCTCGGACACTTTCTCGAATGTCAATACGCGGCTGTACCAATCGACCGCACTGTCCAGGTCCGAGACGACCATACCAATTGTCGCAACCGAATCGACTCCCGGCACTGCAAGCGCCGATCCCGCCGCAAGCGCCAGCACTACATAGGAAAGGACCGCGCGCAACGCCATGTACTGTGCAGTGACCGCGGCGCTCTTCTTGGCGCAACTCGTCATGACAAGCGCGCCTTAAGGTGATCGCCCACGCGTAGCGCGTTCGCGATGATTGTCAGTGCGGGGTTCACTGCGCCGCACGAAGGGAAAAAGCTTCCGTCCACCGCGTACAAGTTGTCGATCTCATGCGCCTTGCAGTTTATGTCGAGCACACTTGTCGCTGCGTCCTTACCGAACCGCAAGGTGCCGTTCTGGTGCGCCACACCGGCCAGCGGAATGCGCCCCGGCACGTAAGCCTGGAGCGGAATCAGATGCTCGTCGAATTCGATGTGTTTCAACAGGCCTTTCAGCTTGTCGAGCAACCGTTTGTGCGACGTTTCATTGTTCGGCGCATAGTCGAGCGTGATGCGTCCGTCTTTCGACAGGACCACGCGGTTGTTCGGGTCCGGCAGGTCCTCCGTCGTACACCAGAACGGGACCGCATGCTCCGCCATGACTTCGAGCGGTTTTGTCGGCGTGAACCTCGGCGCTCCCGCGCGCAGAATGTTCGCGTCGATAGCGCTGATAAGCGAGATGTGACCCATCGGGAAATGGAAGTCGTCCGCGCCAAAGTAGAAATCGTTCAGCCCAAGCGTCTTGTTGAACTTCGTGTCGTTGCGGTGTTGCGACAGGGCGAGGTACATCGAGTTCACGTGGCACATGTAGTTGCGCCCGACCTGATCCGAGCCGTTCGCCAATCCCTTTGGGTGCTGGTCGTTTGCGGAACGCAACAACAGCGCGGCCGAATTGATCGCGCCGCACGAACTCACCACGATCTCCGCGGACAGCGTCTCGATGCTCCCATTTCGTTTCACAATCACTTTGGAGATAGACCTGCCCGAAGGGTCTGTTTCTAGCCGCTCGACGTACGCCCCCGTCATAATACTCACGTTCGGGTGCTGTAACGCCGGCTCGACGCACACAACTTCCGCGTCGGCCTTCGCGTGTACCAGGCATGGGAACCCGTCGCAGGTGTTGCACCGAATGCACTTGCTCTTGCGTTCGTTCTTCTCGTCGCGCATGATGCCGACCGGCATGGGAAACGGATTGCATCCTTGCATCTTGAGGCCGTCGTAGATTTGGCGAATTCGCGGTTCGTGGCTCAGCGCGGGGTAATCGTACGGCGCGCTCGCACGCGGTTCCGTCGGGTCTGCGCCGCGCTCGCCGTGGACGAAGTAGAGCTTTTCCGCCTCGGTGTAATACGGCTCGAGTGTGTCGTAGCCGATCGGCCATGCGGGCGAAATTCCGTCGTGATGTCTCAACTCGCCAAAGTCCTGCTCGCGCAAGCGAATCAACGCCGCGCCATAAAACTTCGTGTTCCCGCCCACGTAGTAGTGCGTGCCCGCGTGAAACTCGTGGCCCTTTTTGTCGAGCCATGCCTCGTTAATGTGGTACCGGTTCTCGACCACCACCGCGTGGCTGTCCCAGTTCTCCTTCTCGCGGGGCACGAACTCGCCGCGTTCGAGAATCAGAACCTTCTTTCCTGTCGGGGCGAGCCGGTACGCCAGCGTCCCGCCGCCCGCGCCCGATCCGATAATGATGACGTCGTAGCGCTCCATGCTCAGTTTCCTCCCCGCGGCACGCACGCCGGCGCCGCCAGCTCCGGATGTTGGTACTCGCAAAAAATGCAGCGATGATGGTTTCGATGATGTAGCTTTGCGCAATTCACACGCGCGGCGCCCAGAGTGCGCAGGTACCACTCGCTCGCGGCGAGCATCCCCAGCAACGGCGCGGCTGCATAAATCCAAAATGCCGTCCACTGGCGCGCGACGAGGGCAGACCCAAACGTCCGGGCCGGATTTATGCTCATCCCCGACAACGGCGCCTCGAACGTGATGTAAACGACGAGCAGCGCGCCGGCAAAGAGGCCCGTGTACGGCGCGAACCGCTCGCGGTTCGTCGTGGCAAGCACCATCGCCATCATCCCGAACGAGATCGCCGCCTCGGCGGCAAACGCCGCCCACACGCCCCATTTCCCAGGGACGGTCACCACATAGTTCACATTCGGATCGGATACGGCGCCGCGGACCATCGCATACACGATGAACACGCCAAGCGCGCCGCCGGAAAACTGGAACAGGACATAAAACGCCGCGTCCATCGGCGCCACCTTGCCCAACCGCAAGAAGGTCAGCGTCACAGCAGGGTTCATGTGCGCGCCGGAACGCTTTCCCCATGGCGAGTAGATCAGCGCGATCGCCGTGAGGCCCATCGCAACGCCCATGAGGAACCGCCGCGCCAGTTCGTTGTCGATCGCCCGCGCAACGCCCGAACCGGGGAAATAGAACAACGCACCGAACCCGCACGCCGATGCCATGAAAGCTCCCAACAGTCCCGCCTCCATGATGTACTCGGGCCAATGTTTTCGCAGCGCGTCAACCATGACAGTTCCCAACGTTCTCCGGCTATGCATTCGCGACACCGGGGTTCCAATGTCGGAACAAATGCCGCAGTCTGGGCGGCCTCGAGGATATCGGCGCTACCGGGCAGCACCAGTGAATCTGCGTAAGCGCCAATTCGGTGAGGCATCGGGATTCCTGGGAATGCCGTGATTCGGGGGTGCGGCAGTAGCGTTTGTTTCGGGCGGGGCCGCCGCTTCGGTTTCCGGCGGGGCAGTGTCTTCGGCTAAATCACCGTGTTTTGTTCCCATGCAATGCGTTGTGCGAATCAAAGCGAGAACGGGTGACGCGATTGCTACGGCGAGAAGTCGGACGCGCCGCGCGTGCACGCATTGAATATGGGCGTCCGGGAGTCCAAAATCAGGGCGTCGGAATTTGGCCGCGGAATTGGCACGCATGTGGATTCGCGCTGCGCCAGTGACGGCACGCTAGTGCCGCGAGGGAGCGTCCAATGCTTATTCTACTCTGGGCATTTGTCTACTACTTGATTCTATACGGAATCATCATCCCGATACTTTGAGAGCGTGCGAGCGTTCTGATTGCGTCCGCTCCGCCCAGGCTTTGTGGACGTTCGGCAGTCCGTTCGTCTCGAGGGCGGCGTAAGCGCCGGGCCATGCGCGGCGACGCAGCTTCGGATCGCGTGGCCCCGAGCATCATTTCCGCGAGAGTACACGCCTCAACGACGGTTCGATTGCGTCCGCCATCCGCAGGAATCCAATGTCGTTCGGATGGACACCGTCCACGGTGGCGTCGTGATCATCGCCAAAGAATTCGTCGCACGGAATGTAATAGAGCCGTCGAACTCCCCCGTTTCGAAGTCTCGTGTATGCCGCGTGAAGCGCCTCGTTTTTCTTGACGTAGGAATCTTTGCTTGCGTCGAGGAACCACCCTTTCTCATAAGGGACGTTCTCCACCAGCACAATCGGCGTATCCGGCCGCGCGGCGCGCAAGGTCTTCACCAGCGGTTCGGTTCGCTCCGTGATCAGGGCCGGGTCCATATTCGGGCAGCAATCGATGACGTAGACGGACACGTCGAGTCTTGAAATCAGTTCGACGATGGGCGGGTCCATTCGTCCGTTCCCCGAGAAACCGAGATTAATGACCGGCCGCTCCATCCGCCGCCCGATAATCGACGGATACGCCATGCCCGGGCGCGACGCACACGCGCCGTGGAGAATCGAAGACCCCCAGAACAGCATCGGCTTTTCGTAACGCGCGCCGTACCCCGGGTTTGTCGTAATTGTCGAGCCTTGCGCTATTCCGATCTCCAGCTTCTCTGTTCCGTTATAGAGCGGGAAATACATCCGGTATTCGTGCATGCCTGCGGGCAGGCCGGACGCAAGCACGGCTTCGTTGCCTTCCTTCTTCTCCGGAAAGCCGGTCCCGATCCATCCCCAGCGGCCTTCGTGCTTCACATACAGGTCGACGCCGCTCACGCCCGTTGCGGGCATGTGCGGCATCGCGATCCGGTCCTCGCGCAATGACCAGCGCACGGAAACGCTCGGCGAATCGGTCATGAAGCGCACATTGATTCCCGCGGAATGGTGCGACAGATTCCACACCGGGTCAGGAATCTTCCCCTCTGCCTCCGCCGGGAAACGATCATAGGAATGCTTCAGCCCCTCGCTCCAGCCGCGCCCTTCGACGCCGATATCGAGCGCGTCGTACCACGTCGTCTTCCCGTCGGCGCTTGCCATTCCCCGCGCGGCATCCACGCGCGGCGCTTGCGCCACAGGTCCCGGTCTGGAAAACGTCTGGCACCCGACGAATGGCGTCGTCATCGCGATGAGTACAATTGCCCGTAGCGCAACCGATCCCATGATTCCCCCCCACCTTGGTTTCGACGAGACAAACGCGACGGGGACCTGTATCCCGCTACCGATCTTCGCTTGTCTTGTCCGATTCCTGTTCTTGCCGTTCCCTGTGCTTCCGCTCGAATTCCTTATAGGCTTCGCAGGCGGTGACGTCGAAAGCGAGCGGAACGTCGAGATCGCTCAACCTAACCTTGTTGGCAGGATTGATCGCGACGTCCACGTACAACGCTTGACCTTCGAAGCGTTCAAGGTCCGGCCTATCTGCAATACGTTCGGCGACATGCAAGATCCAGTCTGCAACAACAATCCGATCCGTTCCGTCGAATTCCTTCATCTTGATCGCGAAGTCGCGTTTCGGAATGGTCGCGTGGATCGTCGTGCCCTTCAATCCGCCCAGTTTGTCCAGGAACGCGTTGAGAACGTTGGTATCGCCTGCGTAGTAGGCGTGCGAGTCCGCAATCGGTCCGATGCTTCCCGCAAACCGGCCCTTGTCGTTCATCAGGTCGCGCAGATCCTCAGGCCAACTTGAAACGGCGGGCATGGGCTGCGAGCCAAACAGCTCGAGAAGGGCGAAGGACGGCGCCGCGATTGCAGTTGCCAACGAGAAGAAAAGCGCGGTCCGATACCTGCTGCCCCACGTTGTATTGCCCATGGCGTTAGGCGCTCCTTCTCTTCTTGTCGAAGCACTTCGTTCGCGACACCGACTATAATGCCGCACGTGAAGGACCCTATTCGAGTACTGCACCTTGCCGAAAGCCCGTACTTCGGCGGCATCAACGCGCACATTTGCAGCGTCGTGCGCGCCTTTCGCGACCGCCCCGGCGTGACAATCTCGGTCGCCACGCTGCCCGGCGTCCACGCGGACCGGTGGCTGTTCGACGTGCTGGGCGAGAAGTACGTTTACGAGCTTCCGATGGCCTCGCGGTTCGACTTCAGCGTAACCAAACGGCTGCGAGAGTACGTGGCGCGCGAAGAAATCGACGTCGTCCACACGCACAACTACCGCGCCACGCTTGTCGCCTCCCGCGCGAAACTTCCGATTCCCGTCGTCAATACCTCGCACGGGATGGTCATCGACGGCGGCCTGAAGGTCCGCGCGTACCAATGGCTCGAACTTCACGCCATGCGAAACCTCCGCGCGACGGTCGCTGTTTCCGGCTTCGTGAACCGCTGGCTTGTGTCACGGGGCGTTCCGCGGGAGAAGTTGCGCACGATTCACAACGGCTATGAACCTGAGCCGAACAGCCGGGACCTGGATCGCCGCACGCTCGGCATCGCAAACGATGCAACGGTCTATCTGTTTGTCGGACGGCTCGCGCACGGCAAGGGAATCCGCGAGTTCATCGATGCGTTGCGCGGCATTGATGGCGCGCACGCGGTGATCGTGGGCGACGGCCCCTTGCGCGGAGACAGCGAAGCCGTCGCGCATGCGGCACGAGTTGCCGCGCATTTCGCGGGCATCCAGCGCGACGTGACACCGTACTACCGTTTCGCAGACGTCGTCGTGTTGCCCTCGCGTATGGAAGCGCTACCGATGACGCTCATCGAAGCGGCGGCCCACGGAAAACCGGTCGTCGCGTCGAACGTCGGCGGAATTCCCGAGGTGGTGGCCGATAGCGAAACCGGACTGTTGGTCAAAACGCGCGACCGCGCGCAACTGCATGACGCGTTAAGAAAACTCACGAACGCCGATCTGCGCGCGCGCCTCGGCGCGGCGGCATACGCGCGCTGGCGCGAACGGTTTACGCTCAATGACATGGCGGACGCGCTGCATTCCCTCTACCGTGAAGCCGTTGGTTAACGGCCCTATCGAAACGCTGCGACAGCGGATCCAAGGAAGCGAATGGCTGCTGTCCCATTGCTTCCATTCCTCTCCCTCACACCACGGGCTTCCCGCGCAGATACCGCACATACGCCAACAACCTCGCCTCGGCAAACACATACTCCATGTGTACCGCCAACGCATAAAGCTCAATCGGATACCGAAACGGAATCCAAAAGGGCGACAAAACGCATCGGATCAGCGAGTACGCGGTGTACAAAAACGCGCCGCGATGGTGCTTCAGCCAAATGTAGACGCCGGCCGCGCCTGCATCGCGCATGCGGTGTGCAGCGGGAATCAATTCGCGTTGGTAGGCGTGCAGCACTTCCACGCCGGGATCGTAGTGGATGACAAAGCCCGCCGCGCGCAGCCTTCTGCAAAACTCCCAATCTTCCGCCGCGCGCAACGGCGTGTCGAGGAACCCGCCTATCGCCTGAAACGCCTCGCGCGTCACCATGAAGTTCATCATGGGCGCGGCGTGAATTGCGCCCGCCGCGCGACCCATCGCGCCTGCCACACGGCAGTGCAGATAGCGTTCGACGTCTGTTTCCATCGACACCGGCGCGACGCCCCCGCAGACCGCGGGCCTTCCCGCCGCCTCGTAAAGCGCGAGCATCCGCGCCACCCAGTCGTCGGGTACCGTAACATCGTCGTCCGTGAAGAGCAGCAGACCCCCGCGCGCGATTGCGGCCCCCGCGTTGCGCGCCGGGCCCGGCGCGCCGGCGTGCACGTGGACCACGCGCAACCGCCCGGGAAAGCGCGCCGCATACTCGTCGAGAATCCGCGCCGTGTCATCGGTCGAGGAATCGTTCACGTAGACCGCTTCATAATCCGCGGCAGTCTGGTGTAGCACACGGTCGACGTGGGCGGGGAGCGACGCCGCGCGATTGTGCGTCGGCACAATAACGCTCACACGACACATGGCTTTCCTCCTTCCCAACGTCCTATAGTATCGCGAGGACGGGACAGTCCCCAATTTCCGATTGCCGCACGCGCGCAGAGACCTATGACGGATACACATGAACGGCCCCCGCTTGTTTCGATCGTCATCGCCACATACGCGGGCGATTCGCTCGATCATCTTGGCGAGGCGGTCGAGAGCGCGTTGCTGCAAACGCACCGCAACATCGAGGTTCTCGTCGCCGCCGATGGCCCGCTTTCGATCGAGGCGCAGGCCTACCTGAGCGAGCGCGCCCAACAGGACCCGCGCATCGTTCTGCTGTCGTTGCCGGAAAACCGCGGCCCGGGCGCGGCCCGCAACCTGGCCATCGCGCGCGCCCGCGGCGCGTATATCGCCATTCTCGATGCCGACGATCGCGCAAAGCCATACCGCGTTGAACGTCAACTCGCCTTCATTCAAGAATCGGGCGCGGACCTTGTCGGCAGCGCCTACACCATCATCGACGACTTCGGCGGCGCCGTCGGCGAGAAGCGCTTCCCGCTCGAGCCGGACGCCATTCGCGCCGCGATGTATCTCTACAATCCGATCGCGAATTCGACCGCCTTCGCGCGCGCTACCGTCTTGAAGAAACACGCCTACCCCGAGGCGTTTCGTTACGGCGAAGATTACGCATTATGGATTGCGCTCGCGCGCGCGGGCTGCGTGTTGCGTAACCAACCCGATCCGCTGGTCGAGTTCCGTTGCGACACATCCATCCTGGCGCGGCGGCGTGGACTGCATTGCGCTATTACCGAGCTGACGAATAAACTCCACGCGCTCCCGCTCTATCCCGCCTACAAGTGGCCGCTCGTCGCCGCCGCCGCTGTTGCTATTTCGCTCGTTCGATTACTGCCTGCGCCGCTGTTGAATCCCTTCTATCGCATCCGGAAGGAATTGCATCGAGAGCGCACATGAACGCGACCTCTTTCGACATCATCGTCATCGGCTCGGGAGTCGCGGGACTCAGCGTCGCGATGGAATTCGCCAGGCGCGGCAAACGCGCCCTCGTGATCGAGCGTGGCCCGCTCGCGTCCGGCGCCACGAGCCGCGCCGCGGGTCTCATCGGCCAGATGCGGTCTACCCCCGACGGGATTCGCCTTTTAATGGACAGTATCCGCATCATCCGCGAAGTGGAAGCCCAAACCGGCATGCGGGTGCTTGAACAAACAGGCTCGGTCCGCGTGGCGCAAACCCACGATCGCGTCGTGGAACTCCAACGCGACATGGACATAGCGCGCGGCGCCGGCCTTCACGTTGAACGCGTCACCGCATCGGAACTGGAAAAGCTCATCCCGTGCATGCGCGCCGACGATGTGCTCGACGCGTGCTTCTGCCCGAGTGATTGCTATCTGGAAGCGCCGGCACTTGCGCTGGCCTACATCGCGGCGGGACGCCAACTGGACGTCACCTATATCGAGCATACACGGGTCGAATCGCTTCGCACGTCGAACGGCAACGCCATCGGCGTTCGCGCCGCGGACGTCGATTACGACGCGCCGATCGTCATCAACGCAGCGGGCCCGTGGGCGCATCTCGTCGCCGACTATGCACAACAATTCCTCCCAACGGCGGGTATCGCGCACTACTACTTCACGACAAAGCCCGAAGCGAATATCGCCATCAATGCCGCCAGTCCATCCTTCCGGGACCGCGAGAATCGAATCTACGGCCGCCCCTGCAATGGCGGCATCCGTGTGGGCATATACGAGGCGTTGCCCGAGCACGTCGACATGGCGGCGCTTTCGCCCAATTTCCAGATGAGCACCGTCTCCGCCGACGCTTCGAAGTCCGTGATTCGCTCGTTGCTCGACGCCGCATCGCTGCGGTTTCCGTCAATCACCGCGTCAACACCAATGGAAATCCGCGGCGGCATCATGGCGTTCTCGCCCGACGGCGGACCACTGCTCGGCGAATTGGAAGGGGTGAGCGGCTTCTATCACTGCGCAGGGTTCTGCGGGCACGGCGTCTCACAAAGCGCCGCCATCGGCCCGGTCGTCGCCGACCTCATCATGAACGGTACGTGCGAGTACGACCTCGGCCAACTCCGCGCCGACCGCTTCTCCGATTGGCCCTCGCTCCACAACCGCGACGCCGTCGTCCGAAGCTGCCTCGATGTCTACGCAAACTACTACGGCAAGCCGATAATCTAGCGGAAAGCGCGCCCTATGAACTGCGTTGCCGATTCCGGACTACTCACCACGCAAGCTGTTTCGGGAAAAATTCCGCGATGAGGTCTTCGTAGTACGGCCGCAACGCGTTTACGTCCGGGGGTGTCGGGCTCTTCGAATACAGATCGTAGGGATTGAACGCCTTCACCCATTTGAACATCTCTTTGTCGTGGTCCGTCATGAGATGCCCATACTCGCCTTCGCGGTGCGCGGCATAAAACGAGTGGTAGCGGATCATGTAGAGCGCGGGCTCGGGCAAGTAGTCTTTTGCTACGTAATACATGTACTCGTCGTGCCCCCACGACATCGCCACCTTGTCCAACCCGCAACCCGGTTCATACGCTCCATTCTCTGTGCCGTAGACGGCGTGCGCCGCATCGGGGTTATCGGAGAAGAATTGCGGAAACACGATCTTATCCGAAAACTTGCAGCCGACGGGAAACGTGTCGCCCACGACCGCCCACTGCGGTTCGCCATAGAGACAAAGTATCTTCCCAAGATCGTGCACCAGCCCGGTCAGAATGAACCAGCGCGGATGGCCGTCCGCGCGGATCGCCTCGGATGTCTGCATCAGGTGTTGAATCTGCGACAGGTCCGTGTCCGGATCGCTGTCATCGACCAGCGTATTGAGATACTCCATTGCCTCCCAAACGCCCATCTTTCGCCGATTGAGCGCACCGAACTCGTTCTGTTTCGCGCGGACAAAGTCGTACGTTTGGAGCTTGTGGTTGATCCGGTAAAACTCGCGAACTGTCGGGCGCGTCGTGTTTTCGTAGTCGCGGAACTCGGACTTGTCCTTGTGCGGCGCGAACGGCTTCTCCGGCTCCGGGTAACGCGCTTGCACATCGTCTTCCCACTCGCCCAAGGATTGAAGCGGGGCGTCGGTATCTGGAGCGGCCATGTCGCGATCTCCCAAATTGATGTATCGAAAGTATATCTCGTCCGGGTCAACCTGGAAAAGTGATGCGTTGCGACGTCCCCGTTGTGCGGCGTATTGGGCAAGGCGAAGCTCCGTCTGTGCCGGATGGCGTTACGGTTTCGTCGCGGTAAAGAGGCCGTAGCGCAGGCTGCCCGTGTTGTACGCAATCGCCATGCGCAGCACCGTCAGCCCGAAGACGGTGTTCGGTCCTTTGAACAGAAACCGCCAGGCCTCCTTGTCCCACAGGAGCCGCATGGCCATTCGGCGAATGATGATCGGCCAGGTGCGCTTCACGTTGCGCGTGAAGTCCTGGTATTGAACGTTCACGAATCCGGCGTCGGCGAACCAGCGGCGGTAATCGT
Organism: Candidatus Hydrogenedentota bacterium; assembly: GCA_013359265.1. Lineage (NCBI taxonomy): Bacteria > Pseudomonadati > Candidatus Hydrogenedentota > Candidatus Hydrogenedentota bacterium. Next base: position 8,856 of record JABWCD010000007.1, on the reverse strand, counting down.
GTTCGTCGCCCATGCTGGGCAGGCGGCCTTCGCGACAGATGGGTTCGAGCAGGTAATTTACTTCCCACGGCCGCGGGGACGACCGTGCGATCCACGCGCAAATCGCGAATCGACCGCCGGGCCTGAGTACGCGCGCCACTTCGGCGAAGAAGCGCGGCTTGTCTTCCATGTGCTCGGAACTTTCGATCGAGATCGCGACGTCGGACGACGCGTCGGGCAAGTTGTTCTCGAACCAGTCGCACAACCGAATATCGGGATTGGCCGGGTGCTCGGCGCGCTCGACCGCATACGCGTGTTGCGCTTTCGACAGCGTATACCCAACGACGCGCGCACCGTAGCCCTTCGCCAACAGCCGCGCCGTCGCGCCGTAGCCGCAACCGATATCGACGACGTTTGTCCCGTCGCGGATGCCCGTCTCCCGCGCAACGCGCTGCGTCAGTTGCATCACCGCAAGCTCGACGCTCTCCGCGCCCGACTCCCAAAACCCGTGGTGAACGTGTTCGCCCCAGATTTGCAGGTACCAATGACTGAGGTCGTCGTAGTGGTCCGCAACATCGCGGTGCTTCTGATCGGCGCGGGGAGTAATCACGGTGTTACCTGTATGGGACCGAATTCAAACGGCCATCCTGGTGAACGCCGACTTCCGCGGCAAGATCGAGTATCGTGAACCGATTGCGAATGAAGCGTGCTCGGACAAGCGCTTTCCGGTATTCCTCGACGGGCGCATTCATGCCTTCGGGTTCCGCCGGGCCGCCACTTTCGCGAATGGCCTTGGCGACGGTGGACGACGGCAACAAATCTTTGCTGACCGCGCCGCGAATCTCGGGCAGACGGTCGCGGAATTGCGCGATCTCCGAACGCAATGCATCGCGGGGGCGCGACTTCTGTCGCCACTGCGCCAGCACTTCGGCGGCGACCGCTTCGCCCCAGTCCTCCATCGCCCAACGCGCGACGTCTTCGTCCGCCGGCTGCGCCTTCGCCAGCGCGTCGGGATCGATGTCTTTCGGATCGAGCGCCAACACGCGCTCCCACAGTTTCAGGCAGTGCACGGTTCCCACGCCGACCTGCACACCATGCAGATCGTTCGGCGTCCCGTACAGCGCCTGCTTCATGTCGATGTAATGCGAGATGAGGTGCTCGCCGCCGGATGCAGGCGCGGACGAACCCGCCACCAGCATCGAAAGGCCGGAAAGCAACAACGCTTCAAGCGCGATCGCAACCGCCTCGGGTTCGCCCGCACCGACGCGCGCGGTCGTTTCGAGCACGCGTTCGAGCGCGCCTTCGTAGAATCGCAGCGCATTCTCGTCGTAATACTCGCCGCGCAACAAGTTCGCGACTCGCCAGTCCGCCCCCGCGGAACATTTCGACAGATAGTCCGCAACGCCCGCGGCGGCCATGCGCGGCGGCGCCGCGGCAACTACACAGGGATCGGCAAAGACCGCCAGCACGGGCGTGCAGGGTACCGTCCGTTTGAGCCCGCGCACCTTGACTGCGGTGATGCCCGACGTGTAACCGTTCATCGACGCGGCCGTCGCATAGACAAGCACCGGCCGCTTCAGTTTCGTCCCCGCATGCTTTGCAAGATCGCAAAGCGTGCCGGAACCAATCGCCACAAAGAAGTCCGATTTCGCGCCCAGTTCCGCTACGCGGTCGCCGAGTTCTTCCGTCGCGTCAAGGTGGAGTTCGTCGAATACGTGTTCGGCGAGAGTCTTCCCCGCACCGCGAAGCGCATCAATCGCCGGTTTGCCGACCGCATGCGTATTGGCATCTGAAATGACGAGGCACGACGCGCCGCAGCGCCCCGCAGCATATGCGCCGAGCTGCTGCGCCGCGTCACCGCCTATGTGGCAACATTCAATAGGAAGGCCCTTGGTCTGCGCGTACGCGCGCTCGAGCAGCGCGCCCGTGCGATAGGAAGTACTCATGACACCCCGCATTAGTCGATTTGCGATTCACCCGCGACCGCTTCGAGAAAGACATCCTCGAGCCGTTGGCGCACGGGAATGACGTCCCGGACCTGAAAGCCCCACGCGCGCGAGAGACGAAATATATCCGATGGGTTCTGGCCTGCCGGCAACTGCACAAGCACTTTCCCGTCGGCCGCGATCTCGGCTTCATGGCCCGCCGCAATCATCCGCTCCTGGAACGCGGCGGCGCCTTCCTTCACGCGCACGGCGTATCGTTGCGTGTGAATCTGCGTGAACTCCGCAATGGCGCCCTGCCGGACTACGCGCCCGTGATTCATGAGAATAACGCTCTTGCACACGTGCTCGACATCCGGCAACAAGTGCGACGACAGAATGATTGCGACCCCGCGTTGCCGCGCCACATCGAGAATGAGATCGAGCATCGCTACGCGGCCAACCGGGTCGAGCCCGTTGGTCGGCTCGTCCAGAAAGAGCACGTGGGGATCGTGAACGAGCGCCTGCGCCAGTTTCGCGCGTTGGCGCATGCCCGTCGAGTACGTTTCCATCGCGCGGTACCGCTCTTCGCCAAACCCGGCGTAGTTCAGAACCTCGTGCGTCCGCTGAAGCGCGTCGCGGTACGGCATGCCCGCCAACGTGCCGCAGTACGAGACAAACGAAACGGCGCTGAGCTTCGGAGACGAAACATCGCGCTCGGGCATATAGCCGACGCGGCGGCGAATCTCACGCCCTCCATGGCGCGCGTCCATCCCGAAAAGCTTTGCGCTTCCGGAGCTCGGCCTGCAGAAACCGAGCAGCGTCTTGAGCATTGTGCTCTTGCCTGCGCCGTTGGGGCCGAGCAGGCCAACAACGCCTTCGCCGATCTCGAGTGTCACGTCGCTCAAGGCCACGCGCGTGCCATATCGTACGGTAAGGCGGTCAAGTACGACCATAGGCGCCATCGCGGGAGAAGCTGAATCCGTGTTAACCATTCCGGTCGATGTTACCGGCCGTGGACCGCATCGTGCGGTTCGATATGGATCAAGACGTCGCGAATGTGCGGGTTCGCCGCCCGGATGGCGTCCTTCACGCGATGGGCCGCCTCGTGTCCGTCTCGCACTTTCATATCGCCGTTCACCATAACATGCAGGTCCACGAAGTAGTCGAATCCCATCTTGCGCACGGCGCAAATGTCCAGCCCCGTCACGCCCTCCACGCCGAGTGCGACGTTCCGCACCTGCTCCTCGATGGCCGAATCGGGCGCGACGTCCATCACCTCGTTGATCGCCGGCAGCAGCAGGCGAACGCCATTGTAGCCAATAATCAGGCACGCAAACAGCGCCGCCCAGTCGTCTGCGGACTCCCATCCGCGCCCTCCCGCGAGAGCGACCGAAATGCCGATAAACGCCGCAAGCGAGGTGAGCGCATCGCTTCGGTGGTGCCACGCGTCCGCCCGAATAGCCGTGCTCTTCGTAGAGCGGCCAACGCGGCTCATCACGCGGAACATCGTTTCCTTCGCAAGCACAACCAGTACGAGCACTGCCAGCGTAAACGGTTCCGGTGCATGGTGCGGCGACAGGATTTCGCGAACGCTCTCCACCGCGATAAGGACCGCGCCCGCAAGCAGCCCCATCGATACGACGATAGCGGCGAGCGGTTCCGCCTTGCCGTGACCGTAGGGGTGGTTTCGGTCGGGTGGGGCCGCGGCAATAACGAGACCCCCCATGACAATCAGGGACTGGAATACGTCGAGCCCGGATTCGATCGCGTCCGCGATCAGCGCATAGGAATTGCCCAGCACACCGGCAATTCCCTTTGTCGCGGACAACGCAGCGTTGACCACAACTCCCGCAAGAACGAACCGCACCCCGACCAGCGCCGGGTGCGGTGACGTCGCGGCGCTCATGCCGGCGGATTCGGACCGCCGCCAACGGGCGCATTCAAGCCGCGCACACCGGACCGAAACAGACGCAGACCGAACATGAGCGGCGTGCAGCCGAGCAGGACTAACGCGAACCCTAGATTGACGTACAGTCTGCTATCCGTGCTCGAATCCAAGAACGCATGGACACACGAAAACAGCACCGCCCCGCCAAACACCGATAATACAATGCCCGCAACCAGTTTCAGTACCGATGTCGAGGTCGTCTGAATCGGCTGGCGCGTCAGTACCACCGCACGGACCTCCGGCGGCGACGCAATCGACGCGGGGTGTGGAACAGGTAATGGCGGCGGCGCCGCCACGGGCGGGCACGGTAGCGGCGGCGGCACCGGGTGTTCGAGTTGGTGCCTGCGAGCTTTGCCCCAGAGCGTGCGCGCAATGGCGGCCGAGACGACAAGAGCGGCGATACCCAGCAACATGCACACGCCGGCCAGTGTGGAAAGGTCCTCGGGGATTTCGCCGAACTGCATCACAATCGCGTTGATCACCATCAGCGGCGTGTCATATATTCCATGAACAAGCGTCGCGGCCAGATATCCCGTTACGATGAGCGCGGTCCGGCGTTCGGGTTCGAACCGCGCACGACCGACGAAGTACCCCATGATAATGCCCATGCACGCGTGGGCGGGCACGGCGGTAAACGCGCGCGCGACTGCTATCGAAACGCCGCCGGCAAACGAATACATCACGTTCTCCAGCGCGGCGAACCCTTGCGACGCTACGGCGCCGTAGACGAGACCGTCCATAGGTTCATCGAAATCGCGCCGACGCAGGCTGTATCCCAGCAGCACCATGAGTTTGAAAAACTCTTCCGGTATCGCCGCATAGAGAAACGCGAACTGAAACGCAAACCCGACGTGGCTTTCCGGCTGCGGCAGCAGCTTCATCATCGGAAACACAAAAAGCAGCACCGGGATCACGGTCAACGCGCCGAGCGCGAAAGTTGTCCAAATCACGCGGGGCGGTTCGGGATAGTAGTCGCGGTCGTGAAAATAGCGCACCAGCAGCCAGGAAGGCACCAGAGCGAGGGCAAGCGTTATTGCGGGAGTAATCACGCGATAAACCACGCTGCAGTCACGGTATCACACCTCCAAGCTTTGGACGCGTTTCAACCCACTTAACGCAATTGTCGCTACAATCTAAGCGGTGCATGATCGGCGCGAACGATTCGCAGTCGTCACGCCGCTTATCCGAACCACGGAGCACACGCCCCGCACTGACCAAGTCACTTCGCCAGTTCGATGATTTTCTGTAGAATGTCGTTCGGCGAAAGTCCCTGGTGGGGCACCTGTTCCTCGATGCCGCCGCCGCCGTCCTTGTGCACGCCCATGCGCGCGTACCGCGGATTAAGATCGCGCTCGATCAACCACGTGCCAAAACGGACGCCGAGACCCGTATTTACGTTCTGCCCCTCGACCACCAGCACAAAATGCTCCGGCCCGATCTGCTGCAGCGCCTCTTCATCGACGACGTTCAGCGTGGGCTTGTTGATAAGGCCCACGTCAATCCCCAACCCACGCGCCTGCTCGACCGCATCGAGCGCGCGATACAGCATCTCCCCGTACGAAACGACGTAGCCGCGCGCACCCTTTCGGATGAACTCGTCCTTGCCCGGCACAAAAACGTATCCGTTCGCGGGATCGAAATACTTTTCGCCGCGCGTGCGCAGAATGTACGGAACTTTGGACCGCGTAGTAAATACAAAGCGGATGCCGGGGTCGTCCCATATGCGCTCGACCATTGCCTTGAGTTGAAGCGCGTCCGCGGCAAAATACAGGCGATTCGTGTCCTTCTCGCCAAATCCGTTGTTCGCGAAGAAAATATTCACGCCGAAGTGGCACGTGTTGTCCGCGATCTCGTCGCACCCCGCATGCGAAAAGTGGCAGATGACGTTCGCCTCGTTGAGCCGCGCCATCGTCGCTTCGGAAACTATCATTTCGAGGAACGCCGAAAACGTGCTAAAGATGCCCTGCTTTCCTTTGGTAAATCCAAATCCCGCGGCAGCGGAAAAGTTGCCGCGTTCCTGCACACCGCCGTTGATGCACACTTCGGGGTGCGCCTTGCGGATCGCGTTGAGACCTGTCGACCCTTCAAGGTCGCTATCCACTACGAGTACCTTCGCCTTGCGATCGGCTTCGCTCATTTTGTCCAGAATGCCGTTGACGATCGCACCAAATTCCGTGCGGTTGCTCGCCGTCTCCGGCGATGACCCGCTGTAGGTCACCTTCGGCTTCTCGACCTTGACTCCGTTCAAGTACTCGATTGCGGCGGTTAGCCCGCGCGCCGTTAGGTACTGAATAGCGAAATCCTTCTTGATCACGTCGTGCCCCGCGTGATTGCCTTCGATACCGGGAACGCCGGGCGCCATCTTGCGGCGGTTCACCATGGCGACGGGGCCGGCCGTCGTAACCGCCTTCTGCATGCGCCCGTAGAGTTCCTCGACGTTTTCGCCGTCGCCTACGCTTACCGTCAATCCATGGCCCTCGAGCGTCTTCGCCACGTCGTAGCCGGGCAGGTAATCCTTCGGATGACCGCTAATCGTCACGTTGTTGTCGTCCACCACAACCTTGATGTTGAGCTTCTGCGCGACTGCGAGTCGCGCGGCCTCGGCGTCGTTGCCTTCTTGCTGCGAACCGTCGCTGCCAAAGAGAACGACAACCTTGTCCGGGTGCGCCTTGGCAACGCCGTTCACGAAAGGCCACATGTGGCCCAGGCGGCCCGACGAAAACTTCACCCCCAATCTGGGATCGAGTTCGGGATGACCAAACAACCCATGGCCGAATTCGCGATAGTGGTACAGTTTCTCGAACGGCATCTCCCCGTTAAACGCGGACATCGCGTACTGAATCGCGACCCGGTGCCCCGCTTCGTCGAAGTACGCCGGGTAAACATTCCCGCCGCGCATGAAGGCGTCCGCGATGAGAACCTCGGGAACAATGCTGTACGCGCCGCCCGTGTGCCCCGCAAGACCCTTGATTCCCGCGATCGCGGTATAGAACACGATGGTGTCGCGGACAAGTTGGATATTGGACTTAAGCTGCGCCAACTGGTCCGCGGAAAGTGATTTCGTCGCGGGATCGATGGGCAGCGGTTTATAGGCAGACACGTCGATCGGAAACGTCATGGTCGGATTCCCCTTCCCTCATTCTTCCGGCAAGATCTCGTTGCACCGGGGCAGCCAATGCCCCAAAAGAGGCCAAAGTATAGCATTCGGCGGGAACGGCGCGCCATTTTGGGAAGCGAAGGGGCGACGATGACAGGCAGTGATGAAGCGAGGCATTGAGGAAGCGGCGGCCGAGGAAATTGCCACCGGCCGTCCGCGCGGCCGTTGCCCTGTCTCAACCTCCTGACCGCAACCCCTGACCACGCCTATCCAACTGTTCAATACTCAAAATGGCTGCCCGGCGGTCTTGGGTTCTTCCCGTCCTTTCGGTCCTTCGCATACTTTCGACCATTGTGGCCAACGGAATTCACGGGTCCCTCCGCGGATGCATCGCCATCGCATGCAGGTCGAGCCGGCGCAGCTTGGGTGCGGCGATTCCGGTGGCGATGACCGACGCAATTGAAATGGTCCCGCCGATAGCGACGGACGGGACGAGTCCGAGGAGTTTCGCGGCAAGGCCCGATTCGAACGCGCCCAGTTCGTTCGACGTGCCCACAAATATGTTGTTGACCGCGCTCACCCGCCCACGCATGTGGTCCGGCATCATGAGTTGAAGTATGGTCGAACGAATCACCACGCTCACACTGTCGAACGCCCCGCTGAGGAAGAGCAGCAGGAGGCTCAGTCCCATATGCGTAGAACGCGCGAAAAGGATCATGCACGCGCCAAACCCGGCCACGCTTACGAGCAGCATCCATCCCGCGCGCCTCATCGGCGGGCGAACGGTGAGCAGAATCCCCATCAGGATGGACCCGTAGAACGGCGCGGACCGCAGGTCTCCGAGTCCGCTCGGGCCGGTGTGGAGTACATCGGCGGCGAACACCGGAAGTACCGCGACAACGCCCCCGAAAAGCACCGCGATCATGTCTAGAAACAGCGCGCCGAAGATCACCTGGTTCTTGACGACAAACGACACACCTTGTGCGATGGACTGAAAGATGGATTCGTGCGTCTCGCCGACAACCAGTGGAACGGACTTGACCATCCAAATCGACACGACCGAGAACGCGGAAACGGCAATGAGCGAGACGTAGGCATTCACGACGCCAAACTCGCCGTAAATGCGGCCGCCGACCGCGGGCCCGGCCACCGCGGCAATGTGCCAGAGGTTTGAATTCCACGCGCTGGCATTGAGGTAAAGCTCGCGCGGCACAATCTGGCCGAACAGCGCCGATACCGCGGGCGACAAGAACCCGCGCGCGATTCCCGTCGCGAAGATTACTGCATAGAAAAGGTACTCGACGTGCGGCCAGTCCATGTCCACAAACACCGTAATCGCGAGCAAAGCGGCGCTGCTCAACGTGAACAGGGTCGCACAGAACATCACGATCCGGCGGCGATTGAAATGATCGGCGACGTAGCCGCCAAACAGCGCTGTGCCAATGTACGGAACGACCTCCGCAAGCCCAATGAGCCCCAACGTGAGCGGGTCGTTGGTAATCGCATAGACTTGCCAGCCGACAATAACCGCTTGCATTTGCGTAGCGAAGGTCAGGCACAGACGAAACGTAAGGAAGTAGCGGTATTGACTGAGCCGAAGCGAGGCGAATGCGTTGTGGGACATCCCGGAGAGTATACCAGTTGGGGAAATCGGGTCTAGGGTTCGGCGTCTAGCGCCTAGCGTCTAGCGTCTAGCGTCTAGCGTCTATAGCAATCACATTGATTACATAGCCGGCACGACCGATCTACTCTGCAAGCAAACGCGTGCCGCAGCGTTTCTCGTGCCCCTACTCCTACTCCTACTCCTACTCGTGCTCGTGCTCGTGCTTCCATGAGAAGGTAAATCAACCTTGACCGGCGTGGCGGTCTTCCTTGTTGGGTCCGTATCCGTTTCGCCTTGCTTCCAT